>JALFGP010000128.1 GCA_022777205.1 Rikenellaceae bacterium | reverse complement strand
GTGGCGACACAGTCGGGGTACGGCACCGGGACCTGCAAGACCAAATATACCGGCAATCAAGGGTTGCTCGCCCGCTGCCGGGGGGTAGGTTGCGAAGATAAATGACAAGCCAAAACAGAATCCGGCTTACGGTTCTGCCTTACTTTCAGGGGGGGGTGACCACATTGTTCATCCCCCTTTTATGCAAACAACTTAATATAAAGATGATGAAATTAGCAAAATTTGCCCTTTGTGCATCAGTTTTTTTAATCGGCATATCGCCTGCCATTGCAAATGTTGCAGACACGACGGATAGCGGAGACTATGCAAAATTTTTCAAAGACAAGCACTTTGAAACGGTGGAGGGAATGATGCGCCTTCACAAATCGGAAGACAAAGTATATATGGAAATTCCAGACAGCCTCTGCGGAAGGGATTTTCTTCTGGCATCCACAGTTTCTGAAACTTCAGACAATTTCAACTCTATTATCGGCTCCAAGCCCTTCGAACCTATCCACCTGAAACTGGAACGCATTTCCGACAAATTGCGATTTTTGAAGGTCGAGAATGAAAACATCAGCAGACACCCGGGAGACAACATAGACAGGGCATTGGCCGCAAATAATATCCATCCTGTCTTCAAAACTTTCGATATAAAGGTATTCAACCCTGACAGCACATCCTTTATAATTGATGTTACGGATCTCTTCTGTTCCGATATAGAAGAATTGTCTCCGTTTGACCCTAACAGTATTTACACTCAGGGTAAGGGAAAACGCAATGCCACATTCTCGAAAGAAAATTCATTTATCTGTGGAATCAAGGCATTCGAAGACAATATCAGCATCAAAAGCATGATGAGCTACACTTTCAGTGTAACAGTATCGCAGAAGGATATTGTCAAAGACAAGGCTTTCTCTGCTCTTATGACTAGATCGCTTCTCCTTTTGGACAAAGAAGCCGCAAGACCCCGCATAACCGACAGCAGGATGTCTGTTTTTCCGTCAGCCGTGATCGTATATGATTCAGAATCATTGATTACGAAGCCAGTATATTTGGCTCACAGATGGAAATTGGAACCTGAAGACCCGGAAAAATTCCAAAGAGGAGAACTTACCGAGCCGGTCAAACCGATAAGATTCTACATAGACAGTTTCTTCCCGGAAAGATACAGGCCATACATCAAAGAGGGAGTGGAGCAGTGGAACGAGGCTTTTGAACAGATAGGTTTCAAAAATGCGGTTGAGGCTCTGGATTATCCTGACACAGAGGAATTCGATCCTGACAATGTAAAGTTCAGTTGCGTCCGATATGCTCCGACCCCGATTGAAAACTCGATGGGCCCTTCGTGGATTGATCCCAGAAGCGGAGAAATCATTTCCGCATCCGTATATATTTACCACGATGTCCTCAAACTGCTCGGCAAATGGCTATTTGCCCAAACGGCCCAGACGGACGTGAGAGTCAGGACCAAAGATATTCCTGAAGAAGTTATCGGAGATGCACTGAGGTATGTGGTTGCGCACGAAGTCGGGCATTGTCTGGGATTTATGCACAATATGAGCGGAAGCGCCAATGTACCTGTTGACTCTCTGCGCAGTCCGTCATATACACAGAAATTCGGCACCACCACTTCCATTATGGATTACGCCAGATTCAACTATGTGGCCCAGCCGGGAGATTACGAAAGGGGTGTCAAACTAACACCTCCCCGCTTCGGAAGGTATGACATTTGGGCATTGAAATGGAACTACACACCGGTTTTCGGAGTGGACGACATGTGGGAGGAATACAGCATCACATCTGAGTGGATAAGCGAGGCTGTTGCCGATTCCATATACAGATACGGCAAACAGCAATCCACTCCTCTTGACCCGCGAAGCCAGAATGAAGATTTGGGAGACGATTCTGTCCTTGCTTCAGAATATGGAGTCAAGAATCTCAAATTCATCCTCGACAATCTGGAATCCTGGGCGAACGGCAAAGACCCGGACTGCAGTTTTAGAGAAATGGCCTATACTGCTGTCACAGACCAGTATATGAACTATCTGATGCACGTCTATGCCAATATTGGCGGCTTCAACCTTTATGAACGCATCGAAGGGGATCCTGTCCCGGATGACTCCCCGGTATCTGCACAAAGGCAAAGGAAAGCTTTCGGTTTTCTTATAAAGCAACTGGATGATATTGAATGGATTGACAATCCGGTGCTGATATCCAGGCTGGGATTGCTTGAGAAACCTTCCCAAAAATTGAGAAACTTGCTGGTTCAAATGCTGATTTCCTGCCCGGAAAAGGTAGAATTGGCAGCATCCAGGACTGTTGGGGATGATAGCTTCACCCCATCCGAATGTCTTGACAGACTATGTGCACACATCTGGCAACCTGCATTGGAGAACAGGATTCCGACCCGGAACCAGATGGAGGTTCAAAGAGCCTTCGTGAAATATCTTGGGGAGGGAGCCGGTATGAAAATAGAATTCGGCAAAAACAGTAAAAACAGTTATGGTGAACCTTCCCTCGCCTATTTTGTGCCTGAAAACAAAAGTGCATTGTTTTATGACAAGCTGAACGAAGCGGCATCAATTACGGCACGGGCAGCGAAAAAATGCCACAGCAGCGAAGGACGGAACCATTACGAATTACTGAACAAATTGATAAATAAGGCATTGCAATGAGAACCAACCGAATCGTAATCGCATTTATCATCTCCTTGTTATGCACGACTTCCTACGGCAAGGATTGGAAAGAGTTATTGAAAAACGAGGAATCCTCCGCATCGGGACCGGTCAGCCTCCATATCTGTGATGACAAACTGTATCTTGAATTCCCCGATTCTCTTATCGGACGGTCTTTCATTTTCGGAAGTCGCGTCAAGAAGTTCAGCAATCCGCTTGAAACTTATGGCGGATATGAGCCTCAAAGCGGAATGGAATTGATTTTCAACATTGTTGACAGCCTTATCGTTGTCTCATCTCCAGAACATAAGTCTGTTATGGAGGATGAGTTTTCGGGCAAAGCACACGACTTGTCAAACATTCCGGCTGTTGTTAAGACCTTCAAGATACTGTCACGCAAAGACAACAGCTATTTATGTGACGTAACCTCGGCGTTGAAGTCCAAGTCCAATTACAACAATGCACTGGCACCTGATGCCTTCAATGCCTCGGAGGGCTACGTCAAGAGAAACGGCAGCATACAGTCGTCCTCTACAGCCTTAATGGGCATCAGGGCTGATTCCTGTGCTGTCTATTCCAGTTGGAGCTTCACATACAAAGTCAAGTCAGCCCTGCTGGGAGTATTTTCTTCAGGAGAACAGGCACTGTTCACCACAGAAATAGAGTATTTTTTAAGAACTCTTCCAGCTACTCACTTTGTCCCCGTGAAAGCTGATATCAGAGCCGGATATAATTACATCAAACGGGTGTCCTACACAGAAAACGGATCAAAACCGGAGTACCTTACATCCAGAAGAGATACGTCCGGGCCTCTTGTTTTCACCATTGATGAGCATTTCCCCGACTCTTGGGCAAGTGCTGCAGAGCAAGCCATACGCAACTGGCAGGAAGCGTTTGACAAAGCCGGCATCAATCTCAAGATGTCTTACCGGAGGGGAACTGAAGGGGCAAATATGATCCACTATGTGATTTCTCCTGTGCAGAAAATTACAGATAAAACTTTTTGTGACCCGAGAAACGGTGAAATTCTCCTGAGTGACATTTTCGTTCATCACGGCGTCCAAGAACAGATTCAAAAGATGCTAATGCTTCAAACGTCCGCCGCCAACCCCGAGGCCAGAAGGATCAACATATCGGAGGAATTGCTCAACAAGGGCTTATGTGCATTACTTATGCGGCATATCGGGCACGCCATAGGATTGAGGGACAATCTTATCGGGTCCTATGCCTACGATTCCAAAGATTTGGGAGATGTTGCATTCACTTCTGAGAAAGGGCTGTCTTCTTCAGTTATGGACCGCCTTCCTTTCAATTACATAAGCGACAGCAGTGAGACCGAATTCTTTCA
Source organism: Rikenellaceae bacterium (assembly GCA_022777205.1). Taxonomy (GTDB): domain Bacteria; phylum Bacteroidota; class Bacteroidia; order Bacteroidales; family UBA932; genus Cryptobacteroides. The sequence goes on along the minus strand of JALFGP010000128.1, from coordinate 303 downwards.
GACAAAACCGGGTCCTGCGGATATCTTCTCTCTCAAATGTCTGTACCTTTATGACTATGATGATGTTGTGAAGGCATTGTCGGAAACCGTGACTGAACAGGAAATCGCATTCAAGGCCCTTCAGAGCCCCAAGGCATTCTACGATCCAAGGGCTGAATATGGGGATTTGGGCAATGACGTACTGTATTCCGTAAAAAAAGGATTGGAGCATCTCAAATTCACATTGGAAAATATCAACCGTTGGGTTTCTGAAGAAGATAGCGATTTCACGTACCGTAACTATCTGAGGAACTATGTTCTGGA
>JALFGP010000038.1 GCA_022777205.1 Rikenellaceae bacterium | reverse complement strand
GGCCAACCGTTTGCCGCCGGCTTCCTTCAGATTCCACCTCACGATGGACACCCTTGCCTTTGGCTGTAACCTTCCCACTATCAGGGCGGTTTGGGGACTTGCGCCCGTTAGAGTACGTTCGTGCTGGGCGAACTAAAAAATCCCCCGGAATCTTTGCTGGATTTCGGGGGATTTTTGTAGTTGGTGTTTATTGGAGCCTCAGGATTCGCAAGTCTTTCCAATGAACATTAAATCAAATTGAAGACTTGCTAAAAGAGCTCTTCAGGAAATATGAAGCCTCCAAGGCTCAAACCGATGGACTTAGGACTGTGTAATTTGCCAATAACATCTTGACCTTCACCGTCACCGTCTTGTAAACTCACTTCCACGTAGGTTCTTGTCATCTTGGTGAAAAACCTTCCTCTCCGATGGATTGTGGAGCGGTCTTTCTCTTGAATAGAAAGTTTTAGGAGATATCTTAATTATTTTATCTATATTTGCATCGTTTTAATGCACCATTAAAATATAGCAGATTTAATTAAATGAAAGAGCTGAGCATATTAGGAAGAGCGATAGTACTTCAACCGTTAAGCAAAAAGCAGTTGAAGGGCATCACTATTGGCGATTCATTGGCATATCATTTTTTTGATGGAGAATACCGTGGAATCAGACTTATATTCCTTAATTCTAAAAACGGAAATCCATCCCCAAAAGTATGCGCCATTACGGCTAACAGAGTGTCAGACATAATGGGATGTCCTGTTGTATTCATACTCGAATCATCCCCTTCGTATGAACGTCAACGTCTTATAGACAAGGATGTGTTTTTTGTCATGGGAGACAAGTTCGCAAACCTCCCTATGTTGGTCGCAAATGAGCGTATACGGAAGAGCCGACCTGCAAAAAGGCTCACTCCTACTGCCCAATACATTTTACTCTATCATCTTCAAGTGGAGAGTCTTGAAGGATTGTCTGCTAGGGATATATCAAAAAAATTGCCTTACTCATACGAGAGCATCACACTTGGATTGACTTGCCTAAATGACTTGGGACTCTGCCAGAAAGTTTCCGAGGGTACAAAGAGTAAAATTATACAATTCTCGTCAAAAGGGAAAGAGTTATGGGACAAAGCTGCCGATTATTTAATAGACCCTGTAGAGAAACGTGTATATTGTGATTACCTGGCTACAGAATCAACGTTTGCCAAATGTAACATCAATGCCTTATCCCATTACACTTGGCTGAATCCGGAGAACTCTCTGATGCTAATGATGAACAGGAAAGAACTTCAAGGTCTGATAACAGAAAAAGTCATTCATAACATGAACGAATTTGATGGCAATGTCATGATTGAAGTATGGAAATATCCAGTGGTTGCACTTTTAGGAAACGACAATGAGTGGGTTGACAAACTCTCTCTTGCCATATCACTCCGTGACGATGATGATCCTCGTGTAGAAGGAGAAATAGAACGTTTAATAAATGAATTAAAATGGAAGGATTAGATAAATTCAGAGAAGCATTTAAGGATTTCTCAGACAATTATGTTATTATTGGCGGTACTGCATGTGACATCACAATGAGTGGTACTGAAGTACGTCCTCGTGCTACCCATGACATCGACATGATTATTGTTGTTGAACGAATGACACCTCAGTATGGTGAACGTTTTTGGCAATTCATTCGAGAAGCTGGATATCGGCCCGAAAAAAGCAAGGCAAAAGAAGGAGAATCACCCAAATACGAAATGTATCGTTTTGTAGATGGGAATCCAGGTTTTCCTGAAATGATTGAATTGCTGTCCCGACATCCGGATGCACTTGGAGAACCCAAGGGACTTACCATCGAACCATTGCCTATTGATGGTGAGCAGTCAAGCTTAAGTGCCATAATTATGGATGATGATTACTATCAGTTTACTATCGAGCATAGTCTGTTAACTGACGAAATCCGACATGCCGATTCAGCTGCATTGGTTGCATTAAAAACCCGTGCATACCTAAACTTGATACAGGACAAGCAAAACGGAAAGCATGTAAACTCAAAGGACATCAAGAAGCATCGTTCTGATGTTCTCAAGAATGTTGTCATCATGACGGAAGATGAAATTCCTGCACCTTCATCTATCGTTAAATGTGTGAAAGAGTTTGTCATGTCTATCCGAAGCAATTGGGAAGAATTTGCCAATCCTTTGGCAAAATCATTGGACCAAACTCCTGAATTTGTAGAAGCCTTGCTGGAACAATTGGAAAACCTATTTGTAATACGTTCATGAAGATTCAATATGCATCAGACCTTCATCTTGAATTTGCCGACAACTGGCGATACCTCAAGAACAGTCCCTTGTTAGTGACAGGGGACGTATTGGTACTTGCTGGTGATATTGGCTATCTGGGTGATGACAATTACAGCAAACAACCCTTCTGGGATTGGGCTTCTGAAAACTATAAGCATGTCATATGCTGCTTGGGTAATCATGAGTTCTACAAGTATTACGACATCGCCACATTGAAAAATGGATTCTCTTTAGAAATTCGGCATAACGTGCACTGCTACTACAATTCAGTCATTCATCTAGAGGACATCGACATTATTGTCTCCACATTGTGGTCAGAGATTCCATTAAATGAGGCATATTACACTGAACAGGTGATTAGCGATTTTCGTAGAATCATGTACAATGGAGAGTTGCTGACCTTTGCTGATTTCAACCAGGAGCATCATCGTTGTCTGGAATTCATTAAGCAGGAGGTTGATAAAAGTAAATCGAGATACAAGATTGTGGTCTCTCATCATGTACCATCCTATCTGATGCAATGTCCGAGGTTTGCTGACAGCCATGCCAACGGAGCCTTTATAGTAGAGCTGAAGGATTTCATCGAACAAAGCAACATTGACTTTTGGATATTCGGTCATTCTCACTATAATATTGATAAAGTAATCGGTAAAACGACTTGCTTATCAAATCAACTGGGATATGTATTCCACAACGAACATAAATCATTTGATCATGGAAAATATTTCATCATAGAATGATGTGGATATTTTTAATATGTTTGCTCGAAGTCCTTTCCAAGATTGAACTTTTGGACGAAGTCGTCTACAATGGGTATCATTATATATTCCTCATATTGGGAACCGTTGAAAAAATGTGATAAAGTCAGGATATAAAAAATCCCCCGGAATCGTTGCTGGATTTCGGGGGATTGAAGCCTTGCTAAACTTGAGTTAGAACTCTTCAAGGAACAACTCTATGAAGCCTCCAAGTCTCAAACCGATGGACTTAGGAGTGTGTAATTTGCCATTAATAACGCCATCCTCAGGAGATTGGAAACTCAATTCCACGTAGGTTCTTGTCATCTTGGAATAGTTGACTGTCTGAGACTCTCCGTCTTCCGTATAGGATAAAGTGCCGGAACTTTTTCCTGAAGGGGAGATTGTCACATCGAAAGCCTTAATTATTACGACGTCGTTTTCTTTGGCAATTGTCTGTTGACCAGCTTCTTTATTGAAAGAGTCAGCCATCTCTGCAGTCAGTACGATTCCCAATTTAAGCTTTCCGGCCTCTGATAAATCAATAACCGCGTATTCAGCAGGTATTTTACCCAGTTCGATACCCGGATTTTCTTTTACGTAATTGTTAAAAAATAACCTGCTTCATTTTGGAGGCTCACCTATGCGGCCATTTGCGACTGTGACTTGCCGTTGAGAACCGTTGAAAAACCGCCTTGAAAAGGGCCTCCGAAAAAGCGACAAAAACTTGATTTAATTTGTTGATTATCAATGATATAGTATAGGAAATCTGGAGGATTTTTCGTAAATTTAAGAGTAATTCCAAGTCTCTTAAAATGATAACGAAAGCCCCTCCAGAAATCCTCTCGCCAGAAGATTTGGCGTATATGTCCACGCTGAACGAAAGAGACAGAAGAAGGTTCTTGGCCACGAAGGCCGCCGACTTCAAGGCTCAAGGGTTCAGCTACCGCAAAGTTAGCAAAAGAATGGGAACAAGCACACATACTCTTCAAAATGGAAGAAAGGAACTTCTCACGGGAGATGGTCCGGGAGAAGGCCGCATCCGCAGAGCGGGTGCTGGCCGGAAGAGCGTGCTTCCACAGCATCCGGAGTGGACGCAGGCCGTCGTGCAGATTATCGAACCGCATACGGCAGGCCTTCCGCAGGATGAGAATGTGGTGTGGATCTCCCTGAGTGTCACTCAGATCATGGGTGAACTTTTCGCGATGGGATACGACATCTCCCGCTACTTCGTCCGTCAAATCCTTGACTCCCTTGGCCTTAGAGAGCGTTCCTTCTATAAGGACCTTCCCATGAAGGAGGTCAAGAACCGAGATGAACAGTTCCAGCGTATCTCTTCCATCCGCGAAGAAGCCGAGGCGATTGGACTTCCCATTATCAGCATCGACACCAAGAAAAAGGAGATGATTGGGAACTTCAAACGGGACGGGAAGGCACTGTGTAACGGACCACTCAAGTCCCTTGACCATGACTTCTCCACCTTCTCTGACGGCCAGATTGTTCCGCACGGCATCTACGATGTGACCAGAAATGAGGGTTACATGACGCTGGGCATTAGCCATGACACGTCCAAGTTCGTCTGTGACAACATCGCGAGAGTATGGAGAGAACATCTCAAGGAGCAATACCCCAATGCTCGTACCCTCGTTATCCTGTGTGATGGCGGAGGGTCCAACTCCTCCTCGCACAGAATCGTCAAGCAAGATCTTATGGACCTTGCCAACAAACTGGGTATCAGGCTTCTTATGGTTCATTATCCTCCGTATTGTTCCAAGTTCAATCCCATCGAGCACAGGCTCTTTTCGCAAATCACCCGCAGCTGGAGCGGCGCTCCTCTGATGTCCCTTCAGAATGCTGCTGACAGGGCTGCGATGACTACTACGAAGAATGGGTTGAAGGTGCATGTTCACATTAACTCTAAAACATATGACATCAAGCGACCGATTGTAGAATCGTACCATAAGAGACTTGCCAGGCAGGTCATCTTCGCTCCGGAACTCGGACAATGGAACTACCTCGTCAAACCGGCCAACTGATGCAACTTATTTTTTACACATTACTACAGATACGACCCAAGTCTTTTCGATTGTGGTCTGGTTTTCCTTTGTGCAGGAAAAAAGAGGCAGGAGCATCAGAACAGATGCAAGCAAGGATAATGTTCTTTTCATAACTGTTTGTATTTAAAGGTTGTGTTTATTGGTTTTCGCAGAGATCACTCAATCCAGAAGGTTTTCAATTTTCATAGTGCGACAGGTTTAATCCACATAACCCGGCCAATTTAGCAAGACTTTGATATTTTTCCAAATTATTCAGAATTATTGTGAAATTATCAATAAGAATTAACAGAGATATGTTCCCGCTTATAATGGATATAGGCGCAAATAATCACTGTATTTATTTTGTTATCAATGTGTTATAATTACAAATTGAGTAAAATTGCAAGGAGAATTGAGTAAAATTGCGAAACGATAGGCTTGCTCAATACCGATAAGCTTGAAGGAAAACGCCTTGGATTAAAGAGTTGGGGACATATGGTAGCCCAGACGGTGGAGCTGAACGCTCATTCCGGCGAGATACAGCTGGTGAAGGCAGGAAATATAGCCCCGGAAAGCCTCAGCGGTGCCCGGTTCCAGTTGGGAATGTCTCAAGAAGGAATAAACCCGTCCGGCACAATCGGCCACCAACTCCGAGGTCTTCGCCGCAGCCTCCTTGTCCAAGCAGAGTATATCCTCGAGTATATGCTCATCCATACAGTCAAAGCCGCGTACATCCCTCAAGTGGAGATATAGATCCTCAATCGCAGAATAGCGCTCCCAATCCTTTTCCCAGAACTCCGTCACGGCCATTCCGACAAACATCATCCAGCCCAAAGACACCTCGGGATAATCGTTGAACTCCCTGATACCATCCGCGCTGTATGACTCCGCCACAGGTATCCAAATTCCCTCCACATCCGGACATTCCGGGATGCGTTCATCCATTTCGCCCTTTTCCACCAAATAGCGGTGCAAGTCTGCCTTTACAAAATATTCAAAACCGTTCTCCATTGCAGTCACATTAGAAAGTTGCAAAGGTAGTCATTTT
>JALFGP010000048.1 GCA_022777205.1 Rikenellaceae bacterium | reverse complement strand
ATACTCTGCGGGCAGTGCTGAATGCATTGTCCGCAGTTTATGCATTTGTTGGCTCTGGCCTCCCGCATCACATCCCTCTGGTAACTGATAAGGTATTTTCTGCGGTTTCTCCGGAATTCCCTCATATCTGAATTATACCCTTCCCCGTTGTCACTTTCCGGCTTAATGTCCACAAATCCCTCCTGGACGCATTTGTTGTAGTGACGGAAATTACCCGGGATATCCACTCCGTAAGGGCAAGGCATACAATAGTCGCAGGCGGTACACGGCACTGTGGGATAGTCGTGGATTAGTTTAGCCATTCTGTGCAGAAATTCCAGTTCCCCTTCGTCCAGAACTTTGAGGGGAGAGAATGTCTCCAGATTGTCCACGAGGTGTTCCCTGTAGGTCATTCCGCTGAGAACGCAGAGCACATTGTCCCAGCTCCCGGCAAAGCGGAAGGCCCATCTTGCAGCGCTTGCCTGCGGGTCTCTGTTCCTGAGTTTCTCTTCCACGCTGTCCGCCACATTTGCCAGCCTTCCTCCCAGCAGAGGCTCCATTATTATCACCGGTATGCCTGCCTCCGTGAGTTTGTTGTACATATAACGGGCATTGCAGTTGCCCGACTCGGCATAGTCCCAGTCGAGATAGTTCATCTGGATCTGTATGAAATCCCAATGCCATTGGCTGTGGGTTTCCAGCAGCCGGTCGAACATCTCCCTGCTCCCGTGGAAGGAATACCCCAGATGCACGATTTTTCCCTTTTCCCTTTCCCGGCTCAGAAATTCCAGCATCCCGTTGTCCACGTACCTTTTGTTGAAATCCTCCATACTCTCTCCCACGGCGTGGAGCAGGTAGTAGTCAATCACTTTCACCTGCAAGTTCCGGAAGGAATCCTCATACATTTTCATCGAGGCCTCCCGGCTCCAGTCCTGGAAATTGGACAGTTTTGTGGCTATTTTCCACTTGTCCCTCGGGTGTCTTGCCAGAGCTGTTCCGGTCACCCTTTCACTTTTCCCTCTGAGATATACAGGAGCCGTGTCGAAATAGTTCACGCCGTTGGCAATGGCCTGGTCGGTGAGTTCGTTCACCCTTTGCTGGTCCACTGTTTTCTGACCGTCTGCCCCCGTGACCGTAGGCCATCTCATACATCCGTATCCGAGCAGGCTTATGTCATCCCCCGTTTTGCTGTCCTTGCGGAAGGTCATATTGTTCTGTTTTGACGGGGCTTCTTCCGCTCTGGAAATATCCATTCCGGCAAGAGCAGCGGCTGCCACTGCTCCAGAACCGATTTTCAGAAATTCTCTACGTTTCATAAAACTCCTTTAATGAACGATGTGCACATCCCTTCCCTCGATTTGTATGGCTTTGACAGGTTTTGCCGGGCAATTGTACTCGCAGGCCCCGCAACCGATACACTTTTCGGTGTTCACCACAGGTATCCTGGCAGATTCCTTGTCCTCCGGATTCTTGTGCACAAGCCGTATGGCACCTGCCGGACAATGTCTTGCGCAATTGCCGCAGGAAGCTTCTTCTCGGTCGGCTACGCAGAGTTCATAGTTCACCACCGCAAATCCCACGCTTATGGCTGTCTTTTCTTCCATAGACACCGGCTTGATTGCCCCAGCAGGGCAAACATTCGAGCATCGGGTGCATTCCGGACGGCAGTATCCCCGAGTGAAGACCATTTCCGGCTGCATCAGCGTGGCTGGATTGCTCGAAGGAGTCAGGACATTGTTGGGGCAGGCTCCCACGCAAAGCTGGCAGGCTATGCAATGGTCGGAAAAATGTTTGATGCTTTGAGCACCAGCCGGTTTTATCGGATTGCGAAGCACTGCATCTTTGCTGTTCTGAAGACTTCCGGCCAAAGCCTTCTGTTCCGCTGCAATACTGCCAAGGGCAACCGAACCGAGAGCCGCAGCTCCTGTCTTTATGAAATCTCTCCGGCCGTTATCTCCCGTCTGAGCCTTCTTGGCGTAGCGGAAGCGGAAATGCAGTGCATCGTGCTTGCATTCGTCAAGGCAGTCAAGGCACACTACGCAGCGGCTATAGTCAATCTTGTGGTTCTCCACGCTTATGCAGGAGGATTTGCACCTTTTCTCGCAAAGCTTGCAGTTGCGGCATTTGTCAGCGTCTATCACAGGAGCAAACAGGCTGTATCTGGAAAGGAGGCTGAGGAAAGCCCCCACAGGGCATATGGCATTGCACCAGATGCGCCCCCATTTCCAGGACAAAAAAGCAAGCAGGAGGAAGGTCGCCGTTGCCGCAGCCAGGGATGCTGCACTTTTGAACCAGACCTCTGCCGGATAGAACGTGTAGGCTCCGAAATGGTTCTCTGCCATACCGAACAGGTTGTTCACACCCCGGTACAACGGTGCGAAAATTTCGTTGACCATCCTTCCATAAGTGCTGTACGGTTCAACCAGTGCGGCTATGGATATGACTCCCAATGCGCTGAAAATCACGAAAACCGCCAGCATTGCATATCTGAGCCAATTCAGGGCCTTGCGGTGTCTGAATCTGTATCTGTTCTTTTTGGCCGTTTTGCTGTGAATCCAGGAGAATATGTCCTGAAAGATTCCGAGAGGACAGATGACCGAGCAGTACACTCTTCCGAAGCACAGTGTCACGAGCGCAGTCACGGCCACCGTTGCCACCGATACCGAGAGCACGGCCGGAAAGAATTGGATTTTGGCAATCCATCCCAGCCAGTGGTGCAGGACGCCTGTCAGATCCAGGAACAGCATAGTAATTCCTATAAAGAACAGTGCTGCAAATGCGATGCGAAATTTTCTTGCCATAGCCATTTTGATTGAGGAGCCTGCAAAATTAGCAATTATTTCGTATCTTCAACCACAACCTCCAGTTTATTGGCCACAATATCCATAGTGTATTTCTCCACATTGTCACTTGTTGTGTAGCTGTTGGTTTTCAGCCTGCCGGTTACCCTTACCCAGCATCCCTTTGTGATCTTGGAGAAATCCACGATGTTCGCCTGTCCCTCCCACGCTTCCACGTGATGCCAGGTGGTTTCCACATAATTTTCTCCGTTCCTGTTTCTGGCCACCCTGTTGGTGACTACTGAAATGTGTATGACTCTTTTTTCTCCTGCCTCCTGAATTCTGATGTTGCCAACATTACCCAGAATTTCAACTCTGTTGATTGATTCCATAATAAATAAATTTAAAGTGAATTTATGCCCCGTTCCGGATTCAGGACTTTGCCGGTCTGCAATCTGACGTCATTTTTTCCGGCACCGCAAATGTAGGGGGAGCCTTTGTTCATATGCAAGGCTTCAGCCCCCGGGAGACTGAATTTTTTTACGAATCCGTCAAAACTTATCATTTTGTACAGAATTATGATTTTTTCCATCAGAAAATTCTTGCGGAAATTTTTGATGAATAAATTTTACATTTCAATTACGTGCCCCGTAAATTCTGTCTGCTTTGAAAAAGAAATGTAGGATTCGTAAAAAAATTGATGGATTTCGCAAAAAATCGACACGTGGGAAAAGAAATCTGTTTGATTTGAGTTTTCTATATTTCATATTTGCCCCGAACCAAAAACCTGGAGATTTTATGGAATATGGAACAAAACAGGATGAAGACCGGAGGATTTGTCTGGAATGCGGGGAGGAGATGCCTTATGGGAGGACAGACAAAATCTATTGCAGCGTAAAGTGCAAGAACCGTCACTACTACGCGGCTCATTTGTCCGGCAGATATATACGCACGCGTGTGGCCTCCATACTGGACAGGAACTATGCCCTTCTGGAAGCCCTGCTTTCGGACAAGTCGTGCAGCGTGGATCTGGCCTCCCTGACGGTCAAGGGCTTCAATCCCGACTATATGACCTATCACAGAAGCTGTAAGTATTATTCCGAATGCGGCTGCTATGACATCCGCTACAGGCAGAACAAGTCGCGCATATACAGTATAGAAAAGATATGATACCCCGTGCAGAATAAGATATTATGGATTTTTTTGTAATTTTGCAAGTTGAGCCATACCAGTACAGTTATGGCAAAGGAAACAGTAATTAGTTGAAATTATGTTTATTATGAAAAAATATCTTTTAGTCGCAGCAGTACTGCTGCCAATTATCATTTCTTGCAAGATGGAAAATCCGCTTTTGACTGAATCTCCGCTTCCGTACGGAGCCCCACAATTCGACAAGATCAGGAACGAACATTATATGCCGGCATTTGTGCAGGGTATTGCAGAAGCCAAGGCTGAAATTGATGCCATCGCCGATAACCCGGATGCACCGACTTTCCAGAATACGATTGAGGCAATGGAATATTCCGGCAAGACTCTCGACCGCGTTTCCAGCATATTCTACAATCTGATGGAAGCTGATGTGAATGACCAGATGCAGCAGATTGCAGAGGAGGTGGCTCCTTTGCTCAACGACTACTCTATGTATGTGAGCCTGAATGAAAAGCTGTTCAAAAGAGTCAAGGCTGTATATGAGGACAGGGAGAATCTCGGTCTGGAAAAAGATCAGATGAAACTGCTTGAGAACACTTACAGGAGTTTTACCCGCAATGGTGCAAATCTGAAAGGCGAGGACAAGGAAACATACAGCAAGCTTTCCGAGGAACTTTCTCTAACCACTCTTTCTTTCCAGAAGAATCTCCTGGCAGCAACGAATGCATATGTGCTAAACATTACAGACAGCACGAAACTGGAGGGACTTCCGGCCTATGTGGTGGATGCAGCTGCTGAAACTGCCTCCGAAAAAGGTCTGGAAGGATGGGCTTTCACTCTGGACTATCCGAGCTATTCTCCATTTATGAAGTATTGCAACGACAGGGAGCTGCGCCGCCAGATGTATCTCGCTTACGGCAGCAGGGCTGTGGGTGGAGAATATTCCAATGACGAGAATGTGATGAAAATTGTGGACCTCAGAATCCAGTCGTCCAAGCTGCTCGGGTACAAGACCTATGCTGACTATGCTCTTGAAACCCGTATGGCCAAGACTCCGGAGACCGTCAACAAATTCCTGGCAGACCTTGTGAATCCTTCATTGCCATATGCGAAGGCGGACGTGAAGATGGTTGAGGACTTCGCCCGCAAGAGGGGTTTTGACGGGGAAAAGCTGATGGGTTGGGATTTCTCATACTGGTCTGAAAAATTGCAGAAAGCAGAATACGACCTGAGCGAGGAGGTTCTGAAGCCTTACTTCAAGCTTGAGAATTGCATAGATGCAGTTTTTGATCTCGCACATCGTCTGTATGGCATCAGCTTCAAACCGCGTGAGGATATCCCGGGATACCACAAAGATGTGAAAGTTTATGAAGTGACAGACCAGGACGGAAGCCATCTCGCCCTTTTCTATGCCGACTTTTTCCCTCGTCCGAGCAAAAGGGGAGGAGCCTGGATGACAGAATTCCGGGGCCAGAGCATAGAGAACGGAGTGGAGAAAAGGCCTTTGGTGAGCATCGTGACCAATTTCAGCAAGCCCACTTCGACTGCCCCTTCGCTGATTACCCATTATGAGTTTACCACTTTCCTCCACGAATTCGGACACGCTCTTCACGGTATATTGGCCCAGGGTCGCTATGGCTCTCTCACCGGCACATCCGTGGCAAGGGATTTTGTGGAACTCCCGTCCCAGATAATGGAGAATTGGGGATATGAGCCTGAATATCTCAACACCTTCGCCAGACACTATCAGACAGGGGAAAACATCCCGGCTGAATTGATAGAGAAGATTGTCTCTTCCAAGAATTTTCTCTCAGGCTACTCCCAGGTGCGCCAGCTACAGTTCGGTTTGCTCGATATGGCATGGCATTCTCTGGACAGCATGCCTGACACAGACCCGGTGACTTTTGAAAAGGCAGCTCTCAAACCATACGAAATAATGCCTTCTGTCGCTGAAACTGCCATATCTCCCGGCTTCTCTCACATTTTTGCCGGCGGCTATGCAGCAGGCTACTACTCCTACAAGTGGGCAGAGGTGCTGGAAGCAGATGCTTTCTCTCTGTTTAAGGAAAAGGGCATATTCAATACAGAAGTAAGCCACAGTTTCAGGGAAAACATCCTCAGCAAGGGAGGCTCCGAGGACGCGGCAGTACTCTACCGCAACTTCCGTGGCCACGACCCTGAACCTCAGGCTCTTATGGACAAACTCGGACTCACCTCGAAGAAATGAAAGAACGCCTCATAGGAAAGAACCTCAAGGAACTGCAGGAACTTGCGCTATCCCTCGGACTGCCGAAGTTTGCGGGAGCGCAGATGGCCCGGTGGCTTTATGTGAGGCGTGTCAGAACCATCTCGGAAATGACCGACCTTTCCAAAGTGGCGAGGGCGAAACTGGAGGAGAAATTTCAGGTCGGCGTGACTGAGCCTATCTCGGTGCTGACTTCGACTGACGGAACCAGGAAATACCTGTTCCCGGTGGACGGAACAAGGGAAAAGTCTGCCATCGAGGCCGTTATGATTCCGGATGGAGAAAGGGCCACTCTTTGCGTGTCTTCCCAGTCCGGTTGCCGTATGGGCTGCCATTTCTGTATGACCGGAAGGCAGGGTTTCCACGGAAATCTTTCCGCTGCGGACATAATTTCGCAGTTTCTGGCTGTTCAGGAGAGCGGGAAACTCACCAACGCAGTTTTTATGGGTATGGGAGAGCCTCTTGACAACTATGACAATGTGATGAAAGTCATAGAAATCCTAACTGCCGATTGGGGCTTTGCCTGGAGTCCCAAAAGAATCACGGTATCCACAATAGGTGTGCTCCCTAACTTGAAGCGCTATCTTGAGGAATGCCGCTGCCATCTGGCTGTGAGTCTGCACAATCCTTTCCCACAGGAGCGTCTGTCCATAATGCCTGTGCAAAAGGCCTGGTCTGTTACCGAGGTTGTGCGTCTGATCTCTAAATATGATTTCAGCGGACAAAGGCGTGTCAGTTTCGAATACACTATGTTTGAAGGTTTTAATGACACACCCGAACACGCAGATGCTCTCATACAGCTGCTCCGCCATCTGGAATGTCGCGTTAACCTCATACGCTTCCATCAAATTCCGGATTTCCCTTATAGGACTTCCTCTTCTGCGCGGATAGAGGCATTCCGCAAACGGCTCAATGATGCAGGAATCACTGCAACACTCCGAGCATCACGCGGTGAGGATATCCTTGCTGCCTGCGGTCTGCTGGCCGGTGAGCACTCTTCAAAAATGTCATAAATTATGAAAAGGGGATTGCGCATATTGTTTTGTCTTGTCGCTTTGGGAACAGCGCTCGTTTCCTATGCCCAGATAAAGCCTGTGAGCTATCTCAGCAAGAGCGTGTCTCCGTCCCGGGACAGTCTGGAGGTGGCAAGGATGCGCATCCGTCTGGATTCAATCAGAAGGACTTGCCACAGACCGACGGTCGCATTGGTACTCAGCGGAGGCGGGGCCAAGGGCGCGGCTCACGTGGGAGTGATGCACTATCTGGATTCTCTTAAAATACCAGTGGATCTGGTGGTCGGCACCAGTATGGGAGGGCTGATGGGTTGTATGAAAGCCCTAGGTTACAGCAGTGCGCAGATGGATACGGTGGTCCGGCAGATGGACTGGGATGCTATGATACGGGACGTTCTTCCGCGCAACTACTCTTCCTACAAGCAGTTGAAATACAAGGAGAGGTATCAGCTCTCAATGCCTTTCTACTATACCAATATCCATCTCAATGACGTCAAGTCCGGACGAGGTCTGGGAAGGCTCAAGGACAATCTGTTGAGGAGTCTTCCGTCGGGATATGTGTTCGGACAGAATGTTTACAACCTCTTCAGTTCGCTGACAGTCGGGTATCAGGACTTTATGAATTTCCAGGATCTGCCGATTCCTTTTGCCTGCGTGTCCACCGACATCGGCACGGGCAAGTCAAAGGTCTGGTATGAAGGACCGCTGATTCTTGCCCTGCGCTCCACAATGTCCATCCCGGGGGTGTTTACTCCTGTCCATTATGACGGAATGGTCCTGACCGACGGAGGTATGAGGGACAATTACCCGACATCCATTGCGAAGTACGTGGGGGCTGACATAATAATAGGTGTGGATGTGAGCGCTCCGCCAAAGGACGCGTCGTCTGTCAAGAATATTGCAGATGTGGTATCCCTGAGTATGGATATGCTGGGCAGGGAACTTTACGAATACAATGTCAACCTTCCGGATGTGAACATTAGACCGGCTCTGATGGGGCTCAATATGCTCAGTTTCTCTCCGGAAAACATTGACAAACTCATCAGGAACGGCTACGAGGCTGCCCGTGAACAGGATTCCCTGCTCAATGCAGTGAAGGCCAGAGTTGGGGCGGATGCTCCGGACCTTTCCTCCAGGAGGGCTGTGAACCTTAAGACCACTTCGGTGAAAGTCTCCGATGTGGAACTGGTGGGAGTCGGTGAGATGGAAGCGCGTATGTTGCGCAAGAAGCTGAATATCAATCCGGGGGAGAGGCTTTCTTACGAGAGGATTACTGATGCCATTGCCACGGTTTATGCCACGGGGGCTTATGACTATGTGACTTATGAACTTCTTGGAAAGGAGGAACCGTACCATATGGTAATCAACTGCCGCAAGGGTCCTGTGCACCAGTTCGGACTTGGGGTGAGAATGGATACGGAGGATATTCTGTCGGCAAATGTGAATGTGGGACTTTTTGCGCGCAGGTTGCAAGGTTCAACACTGAATCTGAATGCAGTGGTCAGCAGTAATCCGTCACTTCTTGTACATTACTATTACGACTCCCCGTGGATGCCTACCATAAATCTGACCTCTTCCCTGAGGTGGACTCAGACAAAGGTGTATGACGAGAAAAATTTCTGGCCCACCTTGGACTATCTTTCTTCCCGTCAGGAACTGTACCTCTCCGGCCTCAAACTTTCCTATTTCGACATCAGGCTGGGCTTGCAGAATGACATTTTCAACGACAACTCCCAGTACCATTTCCTTTCGGCAGTTTCGGCTGGGGCGAACCGCAAGGAAATGAATAAGGTTGAGGATTATATGTCGCTGAGGTTCAATGCCAGTTTTGACAATATGAATGACGGATATTTCCCGACCAAGGGGCTTCAGGTCAATCTGGATTACACCTGGAATTTCACGGATTTCAAATCTCCGCTCACGCACGGAGGCCTGCATATACTTGCGGGATCAATAAAAGGAGTGCTTTCGACAGGAAGAATCTTTTCGTTCATCCCTTCCCTAAGTCTCAGGTACATCCTTGGAGACAGAGAGCCTGTGGTATATGCCAATGTGGTGGGAGGCTCTCTGCCCGGAAGATATTTTGAGCAGCAGCTGCCTTTCGTGGGCTTGCTGAATACCACATTTCTGGATCGCAGACTCACTCTCGCAAGGGGGGATTTCCGTTTCAATGTTTATGGAAACCACTATCTGACAGGTATTTTCAACTATTTGTACAGTAATCGCGACTTCGACAGCATAAAGGATGGCAAAGGAATATACGGGGCCGGCCTGGAGTATTCCTACGACACCATTGTGGGTCCTATTACTGCCAATGTGCACTGGTCTTCCCTCACAAACAGCGTCGGGGTTTATTGCAGTATCGGTTATAATTTCTGAGGCCTATGGAAAATCTTGAAATGAATAGGGTTTTGACCAGTTTGAGAAATTTGTGCTCCAAGCGCGAATATAGTGTTCCCGACATTATGGACAAGGCGCAGAAGGCACTGGACGGCAATAGGAAGGCTGCATCGGAAGTGGTCTCGATTCTGGTAAAGGAGGGATATGTTGACAACCGTCGCTACTGTGCCGCCTTTGCAAGTGACAAATCTTCTCTGTCGGGTTGGGGCAAGACTAAAATTCGGTTCCAGCTCAAACTGAAGGGCTTGTCTGTTGAAGACATTGACTACGGTCTGTCCCGGATAGATGCGGAAAAGGCAGATGCAAAGTTGGAAAAGATAATCCGGAATAGGATGAAATTTTTGAAGGATGATCCGCAGTGGAAAATGAAGGTTATCCGTTTTGCCGCCGGACGCGGTTATGACTTTGACGAAATCGCCTCGACCATAGAAAAGGTACTTTCCGTTGGTGAGGAATGATATTTAATACCATAACAACATTATGTACAGAAACTTAACTGAACAGGAAATCTCTATGCTTAAGGCTCACGCCTGCAGTGCTTCCGATTGGAATGAGATAGAGGTTTCAGACGGCTTTTCTCCTGAATATGTGCGGTATGTCCGGTTTTCCGGCAAGGTCCGCATAGGTGCATTCAATAAGGAATTCGACCTGCCCGGAGGAATGAAGAAACACTCCGGATTGTATCACGCCACTTTGCACAATGTCACAATAGGCGATGACTGCTGCATTGAGAATGTGAAGAACTACATTGCGAACTATGAAATAGGAAGGAATTGCTTTATCGAGAACGTGGACATCATCCTAACAGATGGTTATTCCTCCTTCGGAAACGGGGTGGAGGCTTCTGTACTGAATGAAACCGGAGGCAGGGAAGTAGTTATTTTTGACAGGCTCACCGCTCAGACTGCCTATATAATGGCCCTTTACCGTCATCGTCCGGAACTGATTTCACGTCTTCGTGAACTCATAAACAATTATGTATCATCTGTTTCCTCATCTGTGGGCCATATCGGGAACGATGTGACCATTGTGGATGCAGGGTATGTCAAGAATGTGAAAATCGGCGACTGCTGCAAAATTGAAGGAGCATCCCGTCTCAAGAATGGAAGCATAAACTCGAATGCTTCTGCGCCGGTCCATATCGGAGTGGGAGTAATCGGGGATGATTTCATTGTTTGCAGCGGTTCTTCAGTTGAGGACGGTGTGACCTTCTCCCGCTGTTTTGTGGGGCAGGCCTGTCATCTGGGCCATAATTATTCGGCATCGGATTCCCTCTTTTTCAGCAATTGTCAAGGCGAGAACGGAGAAGCCTGTGCCATTTTTGCCGGGCCTTTCACCGTCACTCACCACAAATCGACTTTGCTGATAGCCGGAATGTTTTCTTTTATGAATGCCGGTTCCGGTTCCAACCAGAGCAACCATATGTACAAACTTGGCCCTATGCATCAGGGCATTATGGAGAGGGGAGCCAAGACCACTTCCGATTCCTACATCCTTTGGCCGGCCAAGGTGGGAGCCTTCTCCCTCGTTATGGGACGCCACGTGAGCCACCAGGACACATCCAATCTGCCTTTCTCGTATCTCATTGAAAATCACGGTACAAGTTTCATTATGCCGGGAGCCAACCTCAAGTCGGTGGGCACAATCAGGGATGCAAAGAAATGGCCTCAGCGCGACGGCAGGAAGGACCCGGACAAGTTGGATATGATAAACTACAACCTGCTCAGTCCCTACACGGTGAACAAGATGCTCAAGGCTGTTCAGATACTCAAAGACCTGCAGGCTACTGCCGGACCGAATTCCGAGACCTACAGCTACCAGAGCGGAGTCATAAAGAGGAGTTCGTTGCTGAAAGGTTTTAAGTACTATGGACTCGCAATTGACAAGTTCTTGGGCAACTCTCTGATATCCAGGATTATGCAATCTTCTTTCAGCAATCTTGAGGAACTGCGCAAGGCCCTTTGTCCGGAATCCTCCACAGGTCTTCATCATTGGGTGGACCTCTCCGGTCTCATTGCACCTCGTTCCGCAGTGGAGAAACTTATGGACAGGATTCAGAGCGGGGAAATCGAATCTGTGGATGCCATAACTGAAGGCTTCGCTCAGATCCACCGGAAATACTATGACTATGAGTGGACCTGGGCCTACCGCATAATCAACGAGTATTATGGAGTGGACCTTTCCGTAACTACGGTTGAGCAACTCATAGGCTTGATTGAGAAATGGAAGAATTCCGTTGTGGAACTCGACAAGATGATTTATGACGATGCCCGCAAAGAGTTCAGCCTCACTGCAATGACAAGTTTTGGAGCAGATGGGGGTGAAGACAGACGCATTGCGGACTTCGAGCAGGTGAGAGGCTCCCGTTTCGAGTCAAATTCATTTGTCAAATCCATTCTGAACCACATTGAGATCAAATCTGAACTCGCTGCCCAGGCGAAGGAAAAACTCGAGACCATATGCTGATAATTTCCGACTGCGGTGCCACAAAGGCCGATTGGGCTGTAATCCGGGATGGGGAAGCTGTTTTGAGGTTCTCCACCTGCGGGTTCAATGCCGCAGTCGAAAACGATGCGCACAAACTTGCATCTTCCTTGAAAACCGGGTTGGAAAGGGCTTCCTTCATTCCGGGTGACAGGTTCAGGCTCTGTATTTATTGTGCGGGCGTGGTTTCCGCCACTCTGGCTTCGGAATTCAGCGCCTCATTCCACGATTGCTTTTCAGGGGCACAGGTTGAGGTCTGTTCGGATATGCTTGGGGCAGCCAGAGCTGTCTGCGGGCACAATCCCGGAGTCATTGGCATTATCGGCACCGGGTCCAACTCCTGCCTGTATGATGGAGAGACCATCACCGTCCCGGGCAAGGGTGGCGGTTATGTGCTTGGGGACGAGGCTTCCGGAGCGTGGTTCGGCAAGGCCTTGCTCTCCGATTTCATACGCAATCTGCTGCCGGACGATATATCCCGCGCTATTGTCGAGGAATACGGGCTGGATTATCCATCCATTGTCCGGGGAGTTTACCGCAGTGATGCCCCGAGTGCCTACCTGGCTTCCTTTTTCCCTTTCATTCAGCGCCATATGGACTCCGGTTATGTGCAGGAACTGATTCGGCAGGGTGTGGCCTTGTACTTCGACAGGGTTCTGGCCCCTTTTGCAGGGAAAGGCCTGCCTCTGAGTCTGTGCGGCTCTGTGGCCTGTATTTGCGAACATCAGATTAGGCAGTGTGCATCCGAAAGAGCCTGGACTGTTTCCCGTTTCCTGCAATCTCCTCTGGATGGACTGATTGAATATCATACCAATGGAATATAACGACAGTATCCTCACCTCAAAGACGGTTTTTGCAAGAAACTGCGATGTGAGAAAGATCGACAGAAAGACGGCAGGGGATTTTCTGGACAGGCATCACGTCTATGGAAGTGCCGCCTGCAGGCATTGCTACGGACTGTTCCGGCGGAGAGTCACAGGCAGGTCAGAGATTCAACCGGAGGAGAACAAGGCGGTCTGCGGGGAGCTTGTGGCTGTGGCCTGTTTTTCTAATGCAAGGCGGTGGAATAAATCCGGAAAGATTGTAACCTCCTATGAATTGGTGCGTTATGCTTCGCTTGAGGATACCAGGGTGGTGGGTGGAATGGGCAAGTTGCTGAAATCATTCATAGAAGACTTCCATCCGGACGACATAATGACCTATGCCATCTCTTCCGTAGCTCCTGGCAGGCCCCAGAGGGACGGTTTGCCGTTGCCGGAGCCAGGGAATGTATATCGCAAGCTCGGGTTTGTCGAAGAAGAGCGCAAATTTTTCCCTTCACGCATAGATGACGGCTTGTCTGTCAGTATAAAATTCCGACTGAAACTTACGGATTGGAAGGAAGATGGGGAGGAGTCTTAAAATATTTGCTTAAATAGACATAGAATTGTAAATTTGCGTGATTTGGGCGGTGATGGATTCCCGCCAAGACAGTGATACAAATACTAAATCATATAGATATGTTAAAAGTAAATATGGGAGGCTGCAGCTCCTTTGTTAAAGATGCAGAAGTTAAGGAATACACCGCCAAAGCTCTTGAAGCACTTAAAGTTCTTGAGGATGAGAGCGGTGCAGGCAACGATTTTCTCGGTTGGAAACATCTCCCGACCCAGACTCCTGAGTCACTTATCACGGACTGCGAGGCCATCCGTGACGACTGGAAGGGCAAAGGAGTTGACCTTGTGGTGGTAATTGGCATCGGAGGCTCTTATCTCGGTGCAAAATGTGCTCTGGAGGCTCTTTCTCACAACTTCTCCAAGCAGCTTTCAACAAAGAAGGATGCTCCTGAAATCGTATTTGCCGGAAACAATCTTTCCGAGGAATACATTTCCGAACTTATGGACCTTGTGCAGGAGCGCAATGTGGCCTGCGTGGTGATTTCCAAGTCCGGAACCACCACTGAGCCGGCTGTCGCTTTCCGCATCATCAAGCAGTACATCGAGACCAGGTACGGCAAGGCTGAGGCTGCAAACCGTATCGTGGCTGTGACCGATGCAAAGCGCGGAGCCCTCAAATCCCTTTCAACCCAGGAAGGTTACCGTACATTCGTCATCGAGGACAATGTCGGAGGCCGTTTCTCAGTCCTCACTCCTGTGGGCATATTGCCTATAGTTCTCGGCGGTTTCGACATTCGCGCAATGCTCAAGGGTGCAGCTGAAATGGAGGCTGCCTGTGCAGTTGCATCAGAGGAAAACCCTGCATTGCAATATGCTGCAATGAGGAATCTGCTCTATGCAGAATATGGCAAGAAGATAGAGATTCTGGTGTCTTTCAATCCTAAGTTCCAATACCTCGGAGAATGGTGGAAACAGCTTTACGGTGAGTCCGAGGGCAAGGACGGCAAGGGTATCTTCCCTGCATCCGTGCTCTTCACCACAGACCTCCACTCAATGGGACAGTATATCCAGGATGGTGAGAGAATGTTGATGGAGACTGTTGTGACCGTTGAAAAAGCTTCACGCAGCGTCATCATCAAGAGCGACGAACAGAATCTTGACGGGCTCAACTTCCTTGCAGGCAAGCACGTTGAGGAATGTAATGCTATGGCTGAACTCGGCACCAAACTCGCCCACATCGACGGCGGCGTGCCTCAGCTTGGTGTGAGTGTGGAGAAAATCGACGAGTACAATCTCGGACAGCTCTTCTACTTCTTCGAGAAGGCTTGTGGCATATCTGCATACATCCTCGGTGTGAATCCTTTCAACCAGCCGGGTGTGGAGGCCTACAAGAAGAATATGTTTGCCCTTCTGAACAAGCCGGGATATGAGGCTCAGGGCGAGGAACTCAGAAAGAGACTTTAAGTAATCCTCAAAAATTATTTCTTAAACGAGAGTATAATGAACAAGCAGTTATATCCGCTTAAGTTCATTCCTATAGCTTCCCGCAGGGTCTGGGGTGGAAACGCACTCATCACGACCCTTGGGAAGTCTTTTGTGGAAAATGACGAAAACGGAGACGAAATCAAACTCACTGCGGATGACCTCATAGGCGAGAGCTGGGAACTTGCCGATATGGGGGAGCAGGACTCGGTGGTCAGCGAAGGGTGGCTTGCCGGCAACACCATAGGTGAAATAATGGAAACCTATCTGGATCGAATCAGCGGTGATTCCGCATATTCCTGGTTCGGGAGACAGTTTCCACTTCTGATAAAATTTCTGGATATTCATCAGAAGCTTTCGGTGCAGGTTCATCCAGACGATGAAGTTGCCGCCCAAAGATACGATTCCCTCGGCAAGGCTGAGATTTGGTATATTCTTGATGCTCAGCCGGATGCCAAAGTTTATATGGGATTCCGCAAGCCGACCTCGGCTCAGGAATTTTACGATGCCTGCAAAGCCGGTACAGCCCACGAACTGCTGAATGTGATTCATCCGAAGGCTGGGGATGCCATCTTTATCAAGCCCGGAACCGTTCACGCGGCTGAAGGAGGAATACTTGTGGCTGAAGTGCAGGAGTCTTCCGATATGACTTTCCGCCTGTATGACTGGGGCCGTGAGAACAATCCTGCCACGGCAAGGAAAATGCATCTCGAGGAAGCGATAGACCTGATCAACTATGACCGCTATGATGCATCCGACTATATGCCTGCGGGCTCGGTAAAGTCGGAGGATGGTGTTGAATATCCATTGGTCAGCTGCCCACAGTTCAGTGTCAGCAAACTGGATCTCAAGGCAGCACTCCGCATCAGTCCGGAGCATTATGGCAGTTACTTAGTTTATATCTGCACCAGCGGGGCTGCCGCCATCAATGTCCCAAAACGTCCGGTTCAGGATGATTCGAAGGCTGCAGTTGCATTCGGTACACCAGAAATGGATATTTATCCTATCCGCAAGGGGGATACTGTGCTGGTCCCTGCCGATATGCCGGATTTCTATCTGGTGCCGACTCTTCCGGGCACTGAGTTGATTGTGGCCGCAGACGGTGTGAGGGAAGATAACGACGAGTATATCAATCCTGATGCAGCACCTGAACTGTCTGAGGAATAATTGTTCTCGGGTTTCGCATTTGCAAATTAGCCGAAACTATGGATGAAGTCAGAATAGACAAGTTTTTATGGAGTATCCGTGCCTTCAAGACCCGTTCTGAAGCCACGGATGCTTGCAATGGAGGTAAAATCAGACTCAACGGAGGAGATGTCAAGCCTTCAAAGCTGGTGCATCGCGGGGACGAAATCGTGGTGCGCAAGCCGCCTGTGACCTACACCTACAAGGTTAAGGAACTGGTGGACAAAAGGCAGGGCGCGAAGTTGGTTTCAGATTTTGTGGAAAATCTCACTCCAGAGGAGGAATTGCAGAAACTGCACGCACCCGTGGAGACCTTTTTCCTCAAGAGGGACCGTGG
Organism: Rikenellaceae bacterium; assembly: GCA_022777205.1. Taxonomy (GTDB): domain Bacteria; phylum Bacteroidota; class Bacteroidia; order Bacteroidales; family UBA932; genus Cryptobacteroides. Next base: position 6,338 of record JALFGP010000048.1, on the reverse strand, counting down.
AACCGGCCGCCCCACCAAGAAGGACCGCCGCCAGATGGAAGCCCTCTGGGACGAACTGGACGGATAAAAGACTGCCTCATCTTTGAATCGCAAGATTTCCAAAGATGAGGCAGCTTATTTTTGGAGGATTCCTTACTCGGCAAACAGGGATATGATATTGAGTATCACCTTGCTTGCCTTAATCATTGACTCCAGTGGTACAAACTCCAGCTTTCCGTGGAAATTGTGTCCGCCTGCGAATATGTTCGGGCAAGGCAGGCCCTTGAATGAGAGGTTTGCCCCGTCAGTGCCGCCCCTTATAGGCTGAATACGAGGTTTTATGCCCTCCATCTCCATAGCCTTCACTGCCTTCTCTATGATATGGTAGTGTGGCTCCACCATCTTGCGCATATTGTAGTACTGGTGCTTGATTTCCACGCTGGCCGTGCCTTCCCCATATTTCCTGTTGATGAAATCCACGCACTCCTGCATAGTTTGTTTCCTCTTTTCGTAGAGGTCCATATCGTGGTCGCGTATAATATATGAGAAAGTGGCCTCCTCGACGCTTCCGTTGAAGCCGATGATATGGAAAAATCCCTCATAGCCGCAGGTGTATTCAGGCCTTTGCTCCACAGGCAGCAGCGAGTTCAACTCCATTCCGATGAGGATGGCATTTTTCATCTTGCCCTTCGCATAGCCCGGATGCAGATTGCTGCCCTGAATCTTCACGGAAGCCGAAGCCGCATTGAAGTTTTCATATTCCAGTTCTCCGACAGCGCCCCCGTCCATAGTATAGGCATAATCGGCCCCGAACTTTTCCACGTCGAACTTCACCACTCCTCGTCCGATTTCCTCGTCAGGTGTGAATCCTATGCAGATTTTACCGTGTTTAAATTCCGGATGTTCAATGATATACTGCACCGCATCCATTATTTCCGCAACCCCGGCCTTGTCGTCTGCCCCGAGCAGAGTCGTACCGTCCGTGGTAATGAGAGTCTGCCCCTCGTAGTCCTTCATTTCAGGGAAATCCTCCACCTTGAGGTATAGCTCCTCCACTCCCTTCAGAGCAATATCTCCGCCATCATAGTCCTTGATAATCTGAGGTTTGATGTCTTTTCCCGATGCGTCCGGAGCCGTGTCCACGTGGGCTATGAATCCGACAGCAGGTACATCCTTCCCGCAATTTGAAGGAATCGTAGCCATCACGTATCCGTATTCATCCAGTTCCGCTTCCACGCCCATAGCCTCAAGTTCATCCTTCAGCATCTTCAGCAGGTCCAATTCTTTTGCAGCGCTGGGCTGGCTTTCACTTTCCGGATTCGACTGAGTGTCCACGGAAACATATCTCAAAAATCTGTCAATCAATTGTTCCATAGTTATTTACGTTCTTTGATAGAAGCCAATATCATAAATCCTATAATTGCCATATAAGGCAGTATTGAAATCGGTTCAGCCCAATATTTTGCCCAGAGGCTGTCGGCAGGAATCATAAGGTCCACATCGGCGAACTTGAGCACTGCACTCACAACTCCCATTAGCGCACCTCCAGCGATGAATCCGGACGCGATGAGTGTGCCCTTTTCGTTCCTTGCCTCGTTCACTTTCTTGTCCTTGCTCATATTGCTGACTATCCACGACACACCGCCACCGATAAGCAGAGGGAGGTTGAGGTCTATAGGGATGAACATTCCCAGAGCAAAGGCCAATGCCGGTACCTTGCAGAGAGTCAATATGATAGCAATCACAGCACCGATTCCGTAAAGCAGCCACGGGGCATTTCCGCCGTTCATCATAGGCTCGATTACGGCAGCCATCGCATTTGCCTGAGGGGCTACGAGTGCATTCTCCCCGGTGAATCCGTAGGTTTGGTTGAGTATCATCATCACGCCTCCCACAGTCGCTGCAGCCACCAATACTCCGAGGAATTTCCAACTTTCCTGGTTCTTCGGAGTCGTGCCTATCCAATATCCCACCTTGAGGTCAGTGATGAATGCTCCTGCAACCGAAAGTGCCGTGCAGACCACTCCGCCTATGACCATTGCCGCAATCATTCCGGCAGTACCCTTGAGTCCGCAGGCTACGAGTATGATGCTGGCGAGTATGAGTGTCATAATGGTCATTCCGCTCACAGGGTTGGAACCGACTATGGCTATGGCATTTGCGGCTACAGTTGTGAAGAGGAAGGCTATGATTGCAACTATGAGCAAGCCGATGATTGCGAGCCAGATGTTGTCCACCACGCCGAATGCGAAGAAGATCAGGACTGCGGCAAGTGTCACGATGATGCCGATAACCACGATTTTCATCGAAATGTCCCTCTGTGTTCTGATGACTTCGGCTTCTGCATCGGATTTCTTGCGACGGAATTCTTTTGTGGCAAGTCCGAGGGCCGATTTGATTACGCCGAAGGATTTGATGATGCCGATGATGCCGGCTGTGGCTATGCCTCCGATGCCTATGTGGCGGGCGTAGTTGCTGAAAATCTGGTCAGGGGTCATTTCGCTGACTGTCTGTGTGATGCCTGTGCCCATAAAGTCGAGCACGCTGCCGCCCCAGATGAGGTTCATCAAAGGAATGATGACGAGCCATACGAGGAAGGACCCGCAGCAGATTATGAATGAATATTTGAGTCCGACTATGTAGCCGAGACCGAGTACGGCGGCTCCTGTGTTGAGTTTCAGGACTATTTTTGCCTTGTCTGCGACCACCTCGCCCCAGTGCATTACGGTGGTGCTTATGCTTTCGCTCCACGCCCCGAATGTGGCCACGATGAAGTCGTAGAGTCCTCCGATGATGCCGCTTGCGAGAAGGGTTTTGGCTCCTTTGCCTCCGTTCTCTCCGCTGACGAGCACCTGTGTGGTGGCTGTTGCTTCAGGGAAAGGATATTTGCCGTGCATTTCCTTTACGAAATATTTGCGGAAAGGTATGAGGAAGAGTATGCCGAGTATGCCTCCGAGGAGACTGGAGAAAAACACCTTGCTGAAATTGACTGTGAGCTCCGGATATTTGTCTTGCAGGATGTAAAGTGCTGGCAGTGTGAATATTGCACCGGCAACTATGGCTCCGGAACAGGAACCGATGCTCTGGATGATGACGTTTTCACCAAGGCTGTTCTTGCGTCCGAGGGCTGAGGAAAGGCCCACTGCTATGATGGCAATCGGAATGGCGGCCTCGAAGACCTGGCCCACCTTGAGCCCGAGGTAAGCAGCGGCTGCGGAGAAGATGATGGTCATCACAAGACCTATGGACACCGACCAGGGGGTGACTTCCGGATAGTTTTTCTCAGGCTGCAGGAGTGGTCTGTACTCCTCGCCCGGTTTCAGCTCCCTTGTTGCATTTTCCGGGAGCGTTGTCTGCGGTTTTTCTTCTTTCATTTCTTGTCTTTCTGTTTTTCGAGCCGCAAATATAGCAATATCGTATTATAATAGGTATGCGAACAAAGGCAAAAGTGAAAAGTTTCAAAAAAATGTGAAAAAATTGCGAGAAAAATTTGCAGGTAATAAAAAAGTCCGTATCTTTGCAGCCCAATTCGGAAATGACCCAGTGGTCAGGACACGAATTCAGGTCTTTGGAATATTTTGAGATGAGACGCTCAAAAGAAACAAAGACAGTTCTTTGACAAGTTTGAAAAAGATTATTGAGGTAAAGCAAGAAATAATTGAAAGAATTAGTCTGTAATTCAAAAAGAGTAGTTGCGAAGCGAGATGCGGAGCGACGAAAAGCAAACGAGAGAGTCTATTTTCGTTAAGAATTAGGGACTACAATTTCAAGGCAAACGAGAGAAGTGCAAGACGCAAGAAATTGCGACAGTTGTACTTGGAAGTAATTCATTCGAAAAGAAGGTTACAAGAGCGAACGGGGGATGCCTAGGCTTCCGAAGGCGAAGAAGGACGTGGTAAGCTGCGAAAAGCTGCGGGTAGTTGCAAACAGACTGTGATCCGCAGATGTCCGAATGGGAAAACCCGCACGGCTGAAGGCCGTGCACCAGTGTTGACTGGGGCTAACCCGGGGAACTGAAACATCTCAGTACCCGGAGGAAGAGAAAGAAAATATCGATTTCCTGAGTAGTGGCGATCGAAAGGGAAAGAGCCTAAACCGTCTGTGTTACGGCACAGTCGGGGTTGTAGGAGCGTTCAAAGGAACTCGGAGAAAGAACGGGAAGACGTTGGAAAACGTTGCCGCAGAGGGTGAAAGCCCCGTACCGGCAGAGTCTTCGAGTCAGGAATGCCACCTGAGTAGGGCGGGACACGTGAAATCCTGTCTGAATCCGCGGGGACCATCCCGCAAGGCTAAATACTTTCGGAAGACCGATAGTGAACCAGTACCGTGAGGGAAAGGTGGGAAGAACCCCGAACAGGGGAGTGAAAAAGAACCTGAAACCGTTCGTTTACAAGCGGTCGGAGCGGCGCGAGCTGCGACGGCGTGCCTTTTGCATAATGAGCCTACGAGTTGTTTCTCACCGGCAAGGTTAAGCGCTTAAGGCGCGGGAGCCGGAGCGAGAGCGAGTCTGAACAGGGCGTTCAGTCGGTGGGAACAGACGCGAAACCTAGTGATCTACCCATGGCCAGGGTGAAGGAGCCGTAACAGGCTCTGGAGGCCCGAACCGGTTTACGTTGAAAAGTGCTCGGATGAGCTGTGGGTAGGGGTGAAAGGCTAATCAAACTGGGAGATAGCTCGTACTCCCCGAAATGTCTTTAGGGACAGCCTCGAATTATCTTCACGGAGGTAGAGCTACTGATAGGATGCGAGGGCTTCATCGCCTATCAATTCCTGACAAACTCCGAATGCCGTGAAGAGATGTTCGGGAGTGAGTCATCGGGTGCTAATGTCCGGTGGCAAAAGGGAAAGAGCCCAGACCCACAGTTAAGGCCCTCAAGAGCAGTTTAAGTTGATAGAACGAGGTGACATCGCAGAGACAGCTAGGATGTTAGCTTGGAAGCAGCTATTCATTTAAAGAGTGCGTAACAGCTCACTAGTCGAGCGACGTCGCGTGGATAATGAACGGGCATCAAGACTGCCGCCGAAACTTGGGACTCTTCATATAGGAGAGTGGTAGGGGAGCATTCCGGTCGGCGCTGAAGGTGCATTGTGAGATGTGCTGGAGCGTCCGGAAAAGAAAATGTAGGCATAAGTAACGACAAAGCGCGTGGAAACGCGCTCACCGAAAACCCAAGGTTTCCTGAACAACGCTAAACGTATCAGGGTCAGCCTGGGACTAAGGGGAACCCGAAAGGGGCACCCGATGAGAAGGCGGTTAATATTCCGCCGCTCGCTTTGCAGATGACCGGGTGACCGGGGAGTGAAACTGCCGCCGTCTGACGGAATAGACGGTTGAAGTGCGTAGGGGGACTGAAACACGACAGTACACTGAGTCTTCGGACGAGGTGATAGCGCAGGTAATCAGACCCGCAAGAAAAGCCCGGGAGTGTTAAGAGCAAGGCGACCAGTACCGTAAACCGACACAGGTGGGTGAGGAGAGAATCCTAAGGTGCTCGAGTGAATCACGGCTAAGGAATTAGGCAAATTGACCCCGTAACTTAGGGAGAAGGGGACCCGCGGCGACGCGGGCGCAGAGAAATGGCCCAGGCGACTGTTTACCAAAAACACATGGCTATGCGAAATCGCAAGATGACGAATATGGCCTGACACCTGCCCGGTGCCGGAAGGTTAAGAGGGGGAGTCATCGCAAGAGAAGCTCTGAATCGAAGCCCCGGTAAACGGCGGCCGTAACTATAACGGTCCTAAGGTAGCGAAATTCCTTGTCGGGTAAGTTCCGACCTGCACGAATGGTGTAACGATCTGGGCACTGTCTCAGCCGTGAGCTCGGTGAAATTGTAGTGGCGGTGAAGATGCCGCCTACCCGCAACGGGACGAAAAGACCCCGTGAACCTTTACTATAGCTTAGCGCTGATTTTGGACAGGCGATGCGTAGGATAGGTGGGAGACGTAGAGTCAGGCATTCCGGTGTCTGAGGAGTCGATGTTGAAATACCACCCTTCGCCTGTTTGGGATCTAACTTCTGAAAGAAGGACACCGCTTGGTGGGTAGTTTGACTGGGGTGGTCGCCTCCAAAAGCGTAACGGAGGCTTCCCAAGGTCCGCTCAGCACGAATGGCAACCGTGCGCGGAGTGCATTGGCACAAGCGGGCTTGACTGGGAGACAAACAAGTCGAGCAGGTGCGAAAGCAGGGCAAAGTGATCCGGTGGTTCCGAATGGAAGGGCCATCGCTCAAAGGATAAAAGGTACTCCGGGGATAACAGGCTGATCGCTCCCAAGAGCTCAAATCGACGGAGCGGTTTGGCACCTCGATGTCGGCTCGTCACATCCTGGGGCTGGAGCAGGTTCCAAGGGTTCGGCTG
>JALFGP010000086.1 GCA_022777205.1 Rikenellaceae bacterium | reverse complement strand
TTCCGCATAGGCTGGAGAACTCGGACAGGGACAGATTGTGCGCCCTCAGATGCCGTTTCCAGGGAGAAGACTCGAAATTCATTGCGGCTTCCTCGGCTGACGGGGCATCTATGTCTATACCTTCTATTATATAGCTGCTTTCGGTTGCATCGGAAGTTCCTTTGGGCGTTTCCTCAGAAGTCCCGGATAATACTTGGTCCATACGCTGCGCAGCCATAAGAGCAATGGTGCCCGTCCCGGTGCCTATGTCCAGCAGATGACAGGAATCGCCGTTAATGGTCATCAGGGCGCCCAAAAGGACCCCGTCGGTATTGACCTTCATTGCCGACCTTTCGTTGCGGACCGAGAATTTCTGGAAACGGAAAACTGACATCACTACTGGTTGATTATCAGGCCGTCACTCATCACAAGCTTGCGGTCGCACATGTCGGCGAGTGTCTCGTCGTGGGTGACTATGACTATGGTCTGACCGTGTTTTTCCCTCATCTCAAAGAAGATGCGGTGAATATCCTGTTTGGTTGCAGAGTCCAGATTGCCTGAGGGTTCATCGGCAAAAAGTACTGCGGGGTTGTTTACCAGAGCCCTGGCTATGGCCACTCTCTGGGCTTCACCGCCGGAGAGCTCGGAAGGTTTGTGGTCCATTCGTTCCAACAGTCCCACTTCAGAAAGCAGTGCTTTGGCTCTTGAGGCTGCCTCCCTGTTGGAAAGACCGGCTATAAGGGAGGGAATCATTACGTTCTCCAGCGCTGTAAACTCGGGAAGGAGCCTGTGGGATTGGAAGACGAAACCTATGCGACGGTTGCGGAAGGCCGAGAGCTTGGATGCGCTCATACGCAAAACGTCTTGCTCATCGATAATGAGGCTGCCTGTGTCTGGAGTGGACAAGGTGCCGAGGATTTGTAGTAAGGTAGATTTGCCGGCGCCTGAGGCACCTACCACCGAGACCACTTCCCCTTTGGAAATACTGAGACTCACTCCTTTAAGTGCCTGGAGATTGCCGAAAGACTTGCTCAGGTTTTCTGCGATAATCATATTTGTTTGAATCTATTCTGTTGAAACTCGGTTTCGGATGCCAAATATAGGAAAGAAAGTGCAAATTTTTGAAGTTTTTTTTGCTGAATCGAAAAAATGGCGTATATTTGCAGTCCCATTCGGGGAAACGGGGTGTGGCGCAGTTGGCTAGCGCATCTGGTTTGGGACCAGAGGGTCCTGTGTTCGAGTCACAGTACCCCGACAAAAAAAGAGACGTTTTTCAACGTCTCTTTTTTTGTCGGGGTACCTATCGCGGTATAATTGCCTATCGCCTCAAGGCTGCCATAATATTGGCCGGAGACCGCCGCGCCAACAATTCCCGTTTCATAAAGTCCATAGCGGGAGCCACGTGTTCAAAGAATCTGTAATACCCCTCACATAGCCAGTTAAGCCCCGGTTCCCCGTCAGAGGTATGGAGGAATCTATTCTTGGGACACTCCCCATTGCAGGCAAACAGATACTTGCACTCCCGGCACTGCCGCGGCAAAGAATTGTATTTGGCAGCTCCGAAGTTCTGCTCCTTCTCTCCATACATCATTTCCACAAGACTCTGCTCCCTAATATTTCCGAGTTTGTATTCCGGAAAAACGAAATGATCACAGGCAAAGACATCTCCATTGTATTCCATCACTCCGGCGTGACCGCAAGTACGGGCCATAGTGCAGATTCCGGGCTGTTCCCCCAACCAGTTCGCAAGAGTTGAATCAAACAGCTGAATGAAATACCGTCCCACGTCATTGTAAACCCATTCATCGAAAATTGCGCAGAGGAATTCGCCCCATTGTCCCGGTTGCACGCTGAAAGGAGCGAGGGGCAGGTCATCCGAATCGGCAGGACAGGCCAGATGGCGTCCGTCAGAATGTGTCGTAATGCGCTCGACTATGGGAGTGAACTGAATGTAGCGACATTGTATATCCTTGAAAAATCTATAGAATTCGAGAGGATGGTTCCCATTGTAATCATTGACTACTGCAAGCGCATTCCATTCCACCCCATAGCGGTTGAGCAGTTCTATACCCTTCATCACTTTTGCAAATGAAGGCTTGCCCCGAAGATTGTGTCTGTAGCGGTCGTGGAATTTCTCCGGACCGTCAATAGACACTCCCACAAGCCATTTGTTGTCCCTGAAAAACTGGCACCATTCATCGGTCAGAAGGGTTGCATTGGTCTGGATGCTGTTGTCCACCTGCCTTCCTCGGGCGTATTTTTTCTGTAAGCCGACGACCTTGCGGTAGAATGAGAGGGGCCGCATCAGAGCCTCTCCCCCGTGCCAGGTAAACATCACCTGAGGCATAGTCTGTGACTCAAGATACTGGCGGATGTACATTTCGAGTATTTCATCGCTCATCTCAAACTTGGGGACGGGCTGTTCCTTTCTGTACAGATGCAGTTTTTCCAGGTAATAGCAATATTCGCAGGCCAGATTACAGGCCGGACCCGCCGGTTTTGCCATCACATACAAAGGCTTGGAGAAGGGGTAAATGGTTTCCATTCCGCAAATATCGCGATTGAAATCCAATCCGCAAAGCATTTTCAACGATGCGTTTCCTAGATTTTTGTATATATGTTTGTGCCCTACACCCCTGAGCACAGAAAAAAACTACGGGATACCTAAAATTTTATTAGGGTATCCCGATTTTTTTGTGTCTATGAATTTGAAAAGAGCAAATTGCCTCTGATTGAGGATTATTTTTGAAGGTTTTCTATTATCACAATAGTTCGTTAATTTTTCCAGGCCCTAAGCGGC
>JALFGP010000079.1 GCA_022777205.1 Rikenellaceae bacterium | reverse complement strand
ACTCCGTTCAGCTTCCCTTCTCCCGTATTCATCTTCCCACAATTCCAGAGTACCGGACAATTTTTCATACAGCACCTCGGCAGAATCATATTTTTCAGTATTCAAATCCAGATGCAGCACCGGATATTCCTGCCAGTCCTTCTCCAGATTCTCGATTGCCAATCCGTTGAACAGGTCCTTCCTGCCCTGGAAATACGCCTCCAAGGTACTTACCAGAAGGCTCTTGCCGAATCTGCGGGGACGGGACAGGAAATAATATTTCCCTTCTGACACAAGTTTGTAAATCAGGGCAGTCTTATCTATATACAGATAATCATTTTCCCTTACCTCAGAGAAGTTCTGTATTCCTATAGGATATAACATAACCAAGCCGTTTTGACAATCATTCTGCAAACTTACACAAAAGTTTTGAATTGGCCATCCACGTCACACCAGGCTTACCATCCAAGAAACTGCACTACAAGAGGGGCGACGGACGTTCCGGAAATGAATACAGAAAACAAGCGAATGAAAAATAAACAAGTAAATTACATATTTTGTAAAAAAATCGCAGATAAACTCTTGCAAATTCCCAAAACCTTTGTACCTTTGCAGTCCAATTTTGAAACAGCTCTTTTCAACACTTGATTACATTGAGATATGGTGTAATGGGAGCACTACAGATTCTGGCTCTGTCAGTGAGGGTTCGAATCCTTCTATCTCAACCAAATGATGCGCAAGATGGCGGGTTAGCTCAGCTGGTTAGAGCGCATGATTCATAATCATGAGGTCCGCAGTTCAATCCTGCGACCCGCTACAAGAAACGCACTGCAAGAAAATGCAGTGCGTTTTTCTGTAATTGGGTAACAAGCGCCTGCGGAGCAAGCAGGCTCCCGCCAGCGGACACTCACCCAGCACCGTCATTCCCGGCTTGACCGGGGATCTTCAATAAAGAAAATACCGCGCCGCCCGCCCCCGGAACTCAGCAGCATCCCCCTCCCAATATTCCCGGATATCCTCCACCCGATGATTCCGGGCAAACTCCGTCCGCACATAATCCGACCCGCAGACCTTGTCAAACGCCCCGACCTTGGTGGACGGGGTAAACGGCAGGTGATCCGGATAAAGTCTGGCTATAGCCTGAAGCACATAGAACTGGACCTCAGTAAGATACGCCGCATCATAATCAGTGAAAAAATACTGCACACCCTGAACCAGTTTCCCGGCCAGTGAGCCCGAAAAAGGCTTATAGTAAATGGTCCGGAAAGCCACCCCCGGAAGACCATACGAATCCAGCTCAGACTTAAGAGCCCGGGCATCAATCCAGCCCGCCGCAAAAACCTGAAACGGCAGAGTGTATCCTATCCCAATCTGCAACAAACCGGAAATCTCACCCGCTATGCCAGCCGAAGCATAATACTGAGGAGTGTCGCAGAAAGGAATGTTCGGAGATGGCAACACCCAGGGCAAACCGGTCTGGCTGTAAAGCATATCCCTGGTCCATCCCTCCATAGGCACCACGGTCAGACGGCACACCGCAGGTTCCTGATTCCCCTTCTGTCCGCAGTTCAGGCCCTCAGAATTCAGCATCAGGGCCAGTTCCCCGACAGTCAGTCCATATATATAGGGTATCTTGTACTGGCTGATGAAAGAATGGAAACCATCCCGCACCAGCGGTCCCTCTACCTTGTTGCCTCCAAGAGGATTCGGTCTGTCCAGCACCACCACTTCAATGCCCTGCTCAGCACAGGCCTCCATCACAAGTCCCAGCGTACTGATAAAAGTATATGACCTCACCCCCACATCCTGAATATCATAGACCATCACATCCACTCCCTTGAGCATCTGGGCGGTGGGCTTGCGGGTGGCCCCGTGCAGGGAATACACAGGCAGTCCGGTGCGTGAATCGGTCTCATCCTCCACCCTTGCTCCGGCATATTTATCCCCTCTCACTCCGTGTTCAGGGGCATACAGAGCCACCAGATTCACTTTTGGAGAATCAAAAAAAATGTCCACAGTAGAGCGCAGTTCCCGGTCCACTCCGGAAGGATTGGTCACCAGCCCCACACGCTTACCCTCCAGAATGTCAAAATCTCTGTCCCGGAGTACTTCCAAACCAGATTTCACCTGGGCATCCAGACCCGCCCCCAGACAAAGGCAGAGCAAGGCCAGAACACAGGTCAGAATATTGCCGGGGAGAATCCGCACCTGACTCGCACAGCCCCTCAAAAACTTACTTACGCCCATAATCATCCTCGATTTTAAGAAGAAACGTCACCCCCACAGTCACCAGACAACATACTCCCACCATAATGAAAAACCCCGTATAGCCCAGAAACTCCTGCAGATAACCGGCCACCAACCCCGGAAGCATCATACTCAGGGCCATAAAAGCCGTACAAAGAGAGTAATGTGAAGTCTTGAACTCGCCTCTTGAAAAATAAATCATATACAGCATATAGGCCGTGAAACCGAAACCATAGCCGAACTGGTCCAGACAAATGAATACTGCCGTCACCCATATTGACTCCGGCTGAAAAATGCTCAAGCCTATGAAAGCGAGGCTCGGAACTGCCAAAGCAAGGGCCATAGGCCACAGGCATTTCTTCAGGCCCCATTTCGAGACGGCCATTCCTCCAAGTATGCCTCCAACTGTCAATGCCGCAATCCCTGCCGTACCATACACAACCCCCACCTGAGCAGTCGTCATACCAAGTCCTCCATCCCCGGATCCGGCCAGCAGAAAAGGGTTCAGCATCTTCACCAGGAATGCCTCCGGAAGACGGTACAACAGCATAAAAACCATTGCCGCCAGCACCCCTTTCTTGCGGAAAAAAGTGCTGAAACTCTGCCCCAAACCCCTTGCAATCTCCCCCACAGACTGCCTTCCCTCCACTCGCCTTTCCGGACGGGGCAGAAAAAACAGATGCCAAAGAGTCACTGCCGAAAAAATCAAAGCTGTAATCAGAAGGGTGTAGGACCATGCGACAGGAATGTCCCCTGTCCGTGTCTCCAGCACCCCTGCCACAACCACCAGCACACCCTGTCCAAACACGGTGGCCAGACGGTAAAAAGTGCTCCTCACCCCCACGAAAAAGGACTGTTCGCTTTCGGAGAGGGCCAGCATATAGAATCCGTCAGCGGCAATGTCGTGTGTAGCACTGGCGAAGGCGGTAATCCAGAACAGTATGAGAATTACAGAATAAGTCTTGGACGGGACCGTCAGAGCCACCAGAATGAAACAGAGCGAAATAAGGACCTGCATAGCCGTCACCCACCATCTTTTGGTACTGATAACATCCACGAAGGAACTCCACAGAGGCTTGATGACCCAGGGCAGATAGAGAAGACTGGTCAGCAGGGCCATCTCCCCGTTGGGCATACCCATACGGTTGAACATAATCACGGATATGCTGTTCACGACAAAATAAGGAATTCCCTCTGCGAAATAGAGAGTGGGCACCCAAAACCAGGGAGAGAATTTTTTAGCCGAGTCTTTCATCTGCAACAAAATTGTCCGGACATTCCGAAAGTTCGGATCCGGGATAGTAATGCTTGAGAATATCCCTGTAACGGCAGGACTGCAGAGCCATCACAGCCGCACCGCACTGGCAGAGCCCGACCCCGTGGCCCCAGCCGCGACCCTTGAAAACCACGGTGCCCTCGGGGGTGAATTCAGCTGTGAAAGCCGAGCTTTTGAGGTGAGTTTCCGAGAGCAACCTCCTGATTTCCAACTCTTTTCCAACCGTAAATGAAGCTTCAGAGCCTATGATTTCGAGTTTGCATATTCTGCCTGAAGGGCCCATTTCAAGCGGGTTCAACCCCTCCAGACGTCCTATGGAGCAGCCACTTTTGGAAGCTATGATTTGCGAGAGCTTTTCCACAGGGTATTCTTCCTTCCAATTGTAGAAATCCTCGGTCTCCCGGTCGTAATTATTGAAAATCCTAGCCAGGACGCTGTGGTCCGCAAGTGAGCAATAAGGTACGGCCACACTTCCGTCAGGCAGCAGCGTGCCCACTGGAACATGTCCCGGAGTGTCTGGAAGGGCCTTCAGGTAGGGCTTATCCTCCCCTTCCCAGCAAGTGCTGAAAAGTTCAGACTTCCATCCGCAGCATTTGGAGAACCTTGCATCGCACAACTGGCCTTCATACATCAGCACCTGCCCCCAAGTCTGATCCACTGCCTTCTGGGCAGCTGTAACAGAGGCCTCCGACACCCTTGTAAGTCCCTGATACCGTTGACAATGGTCATCAGCACAGACATCATAGAGCTTGTGGTCGGAGTGGTCATAGCAGCGTACATAGTCTCGTGAATTTCCATCTCCGGACTCTGCGTGGCGCAGCTCATCCACGAGCGTGACCAGTTCTTTCACATTTGAGCAGAGTGGCATCCCGGAGGTCCGGGCCGACTGCTCTGCCTGTTTTTCCTTTCGGCGCAGGATTTGGCTCATCACCCACGAACGGGAAATAACGGCGTGTGCCTTCAGAAATTCCTCCGGGGATTCAGGACTCATTTCAGAGGAAATGACACTCAGCAGATAATCCTCCACTCCCACTATGTTCACGGCCGTGAGGGAGTTGTTTTCAACTATGATTTTCAGTGTGCCGGCAAATTTCTGGGTCTCCTGCCTCTCCCAGTGGAAACCCTTGCCTATGGTCACTCCGTGCAGTTCAAAAGTGGGCTCGGCAAAAAAGGTGGAAGGGGTCTGCTCCTCGAAGTAAAGCTCGTCATAAAGGGCACCGTCATAGTCGATTTTGCCTTCGCGGAAAGTGGCCACGCGGGTACCTCCCCCATCCGGGTACATCCGGAATTCGATGCGATCGGAAGACATTATGCCCACGCTGATGTGGGGCTGGACACGGGTCAGGCGGCGGACGATTCTCTGCTCATTTTCCTTGGAGAGAGTAACTTCGGTGAGGACTTCGGTGAGAAGTTTTTCGTCCATTTTCTGAAAGTCGGACTCCACCGGAGCTATCAGGCAGCCTCCCATATCGGCACATCCGGGGCTCATCGTGAGGTGGTCCGCTCCTTCGGAAAAATAATGGTGGGAACGGTGACGGGTGCGGAAGACTATTATTGAGCGGAATTCGCCGTCACTGTACCAGCTGATAAGGTTGAAAAGGGGCTCGCTTTCTCCTTGGGGGATTTCGGCGCAGTCAAGGAGGCGGTAGAAGAGTTTGGCGGCGGATTTTGAGGTGGTGGCCCGGAGGACGAAGATGCCCCTCAGGTATTTCTTGTAATGGTATAATGAGGCATCCTGCACCGAGGTGAGATATTCCACAGATGTGGATTCCTGATCGTTTGTCCAAATTCTCTGCACATCCGCTTCAAGCGGCATAATCCCCGAAGGACAAGCCTGAAAATGATGATGGTCCGGTGCCGAAGCCCCCGAATGCGGCCCATTGTAGAAAAAAGTATATCCCTGATACTTGCGCGACAAATCCAGAATGTCAATATACCTCTTCCAGATAGACTGAGCCGAATGTTTTGACAGCGCAATAACCAGATGTTCCGGGAAAATGGGATAAGGATTCAGAAGAATGTCGTATTTCTTCCCCTTGCGCCCGTCAAAGCGGATAAAAGTCTGTTCAGGAAAGCGGTTGCAAAGAAAGCAGGGTCTGGCTGCAATCGAAGACTTGTCCAGCTTTGCCGCCGATGAAATCATCCTTGCCGGGTTATGCTGCAGCACCACATCCAGTCCTCCGACATTGAGCCTGCGGGTCTGCACCCCCTTCAGTGCCCTGAAATTGGCACAAGCCATAGGCCAGTGCGACAACTGGTCATTCACAAATTTCCGCAATTCCCCCTGATTGTTGATTTCCTTTTGTCCCATATCACTTTCCTTGCCTTAATTTTCTGGCTCTCAACTCTATAGTGCGTATGCTGTCCTTGTAGAAATTATTCCTGTTCAATTTTTCAATGCTGAGGTTGGAATCCGAATTGCCGCCCCAGCGCCTGCAGAAATAGAGGCTGTCGTAGATTCGCCCGATACGGTACAGCCCCGAAAGACGAAGGGCCGCTGCATAGTCCTCCCCATAACTGACATTGGGCAGCGGAAACTTACGAAGCAAATCGGTCCGGAAAGCCCTCGGCGCTCCGAAACCATTAATCCTCAACGCATTGTTGTGTCCGTTCCCATCCGTCCACTCCCTATGGTCAATCAATCCCGGAGGCAGAGTCTGAAGCTCAAAATCCACTATGGTATAGGAGCCCACGACCATAGCGCATTCCCCTCCCCGGAATCCCGAAACCATACGTGAAAGGCTGTCACTTCCGGAATAAATATCATCACTGTCGAGCTGTACTGCATATTTCCCGCAATAAGGGCTCTGCACTGCAAGATTCCAGCACCCTCCGATTTCAAGGTCAGTCCTATCCGGCACCAGCACCACCAGACGGCTGTCCTGAGCAGCAATTTCCTTCAGAATCAGGGATGTACGGTCTGCAGAATGATTGTCCACCACTATGACATTATAAGAAAAATCCACCACCTGGGACAAGGCACTGCGTACTGCATCCCCAATGGTCCGCTCCCGGTTCAGCACCGGAATAATCACCGAAGCCTCCACCCCGAACGCCCCATTCTCCATCGCAGGCGGGGCAGGAGGTGGCGGCAGGAAAGCCCCGATCCTCTTCAGATGCAGTTTGCAGGCATTTTCCATTTCAATCTGCACTTCACGGTTGGAAGCCTTCACATAATCGAACTGGGCCTCCTCCCCCTCGACAGCCGGTCTTGCCGACTGAATATAGAGATATTCATTCAGATGCACAATGCTGTTCATCCTCAGGCGCAAATCATACAGGGCAGCATAGACATAACCCGAAGGCACATCCTCCCGCGCAGCCCCGACAGCCTCTGCAAAAGCAGCAGCCCGATAGAGCACCACCGGCCCGAAATCAAAATCATCCCTCAAAGCCCCTTCCTGACAGTCAATACGCGGATGACAGAGCCGTTTTCCGTCAACTGTTTCGCGGCTGTCAGCATAGACCATATCCGCAGCACAGCCCTCCGCAACTGCAACAAGTCTCTGAATGTCAGACTCTTCCATTTCCACCCGCATAGCATCATTCCGCCAAAGCACATAGTCCTGCCCACCAAGAGACGTCACAATGGACTCAAGACTTTCGGACGAAGTCCTTTCCGGCGTGGAAAAACTCAAAATCTTCATAATCTACAACAATGCAAGGAGTTTGGAACGTATGCGAATAAATTCCATTTCGAAATTCGGAGTGAGGATATCCTTGCCCATAGCCTGGTCTATCTCATCAAAAGTCCACCATCGCCCCTCGGATATTTCCTCTGGGTCTGGCCGGAGTTCAAAGGAACCGACTGTAGCAAATATGTTTACAAGTTCCGATTCTGTATGGGAACGGTATGGATAAGTGCCGATGTAAATGGGATTGAAACGGGTCAGGCGAAGTTCCTCATAAGCCTCTCTCAGCAAAGCCTCGGCTATGTATTCCCCGTAATCGACGTGTCCACCGACAGATGTATCCCACCTCAGGGGCAGCAAATCCTTCTTTTCAGAACGTTTCTGCAGAAAGAGACGGGCCTCGCGGTCAATCACGTGGAGATGCACCACAGGATGCAAGAGTCTGGACCCTCCGTGGCAATATGCCCTGGCCGCCCTTCCGACAACAAGACCCGAAACATCCACAACCGGCACCATCTCCCCGTCCGGCTCGTCCTTTCCGGCACAGTCGGCTTTGACTCCCGGCATAAGCGGCGCGGGATCAATGGGATAAATCAGTTCAAACATCAGAGCCTGTAATTGATTATCTGCAATTCCTCAGGAGTGTAGAGAAGCGAATCCACAAAGGCAGGGGCAATATGGGCCAACACAATGAAGCCTCCGATGACCACAACAGCAATTGCCACCAGCACCACCGCAGCCACAACTATTCCTCTCCAGACCTTTCCGGACTTCGCATCCTTCTTTTCTTCAACCCTCACGTTTTCCTGCTTCAATGAAGCCTCCGGCACTTCCGCCTCCACCGGCTCTGAAACAGCTTCCACCGGCTCTGAAACAGCCTCCACCGGCTCTGAAACAACATCCACCGGCTCTGAAACAGCCTCCACCGCCGGCCCGTTCAGAATCTCCCCCAACTGCTCCACAGAACGGCTTATATCCTCAACCGTTTCCCTGCGTGCCTTGAGCGAGAGTGGCTCCAGACCGAATCCTTCCGGAAATATGTCCAGAGATTCATCCGCCACAAAAAATATATTGTTCTCCCGAGTGGCCCGCAGGCGTCCCAAACCCGGAAAAACCACAGTCTTCTTCGCAAACAGCACAGCCTTCATCTCCGAAAGGAACTCTCCCAGCACCCTCCCGGCGACCTCCTTGGACACATTGGCGGAGGCAGCATACAAGTCCACCAGAAGAGTGTCAGCCGGCCCGCTGCTCCGGAATGAAAGCTTGCGGTAAGGAGGATTGATTGTGTAGCCACGGTCAGTAAAAGTTGCCGGCACCATTTCGGCGACAAAAGTTCCCACCCCCGGGAGAGTGACTCTGTCGTTCCCGAGAATGAGGTCATATACCATTTGAGATAGAAGATCAACATTCATAACTATCTGATTACGAATTCGTAAGGCAGTCTCGCATAGATTCTGCCGGATTCAGCAGACTTGAGTGGCGCAAAAGCCCTTTCCAAAGCCTCGAAAGGAGTGCCGTCAAAAATCAAAGGTTTGTTTGCACTATCGAATACAGAAAGCAGACTCTCAAGAGGATTTTGCGGAGCCGGATAACTGGCAATGTAGAAATTGTCATAGGAAGTACTGCCGTCAGCCTCGAATGCTGCCCTGAGCAGAGCGTCCTCGATGCCGCCGATTTCATCCACCAGCCCGATCTTAATGGCATCGGCACCAGCCCAGACACGTCCCTGAGCAATGGAATCCACATAAGTTTTGCGCAAATCCCTGCCGTCTGCCACTATGGACGTGAACTCATCGTAAATATGTTCCACAGACTGCTGTGCAAAAGCCGTTTCCGCTGCATCCAACGGCCTCATTGATGAATACATATCGCTGTGGCGGTTGGAATTGATGCTGGTCACATTGATATGGGCAAGGTTCTTCACGGCTTTTCCGAATTCAGGAATGAGACTGAACACGCCTATAGATCCTGTGAGAGTCGTGGCATCGGAGAAAATATAACCGCTCTCGGCAGAAATCCAGTATCCTCCGGAGGCAGCGTAATTTCCATAAGAAGCGACAACCGGCTTGGACTCGCGCAGAAGCTGGAGTTCCTTGCGGATTTTGTCCGAAGCAAGTACGCTTCCACCCGGAGAGTTCACTCTGAGCACCACTGCCTTGACCATATCGTTGGCCCTGACATCGGCAATCAGCTCTGCAAAAGTGTCACCAGCAACATTCTGCGGATCATCATCTCCGTCCACGATTTCTCCGTCAGCATAGATTACGGCAATCTGGTTGGTGCTGAACTTCGGATTGGAAGTGCGGGCGATGGTATAGTCCTCAAAGGGAATGAAAGACACGTCACTGAAATTCTCTGCCATATAGAGGTCGCAGATTTTCTGTTTCCTCTCTTCCCTGCTCATCTGAGCATCCGCCAGGCCGTTTGCCACAAAATCTTCCGGTTCCACAAGGGAAAGATTGTCCACAAGGGCATTGAAGGCCTCCGGAGTGATGTTTCTGGAAGCGGCAATATCATCCACGAGGCTGTTCCATATTGAAGACACCATAACCTGGGTCTGCTCGAAATTTTCCTTGCTGATCTGGTTTTTGATATACATCTCCCCGGCTGATTTGTATTTGCCGTGACGTATGAGCTGCATATTCACACCTAGTTTGTCCAGCAGGTCCTTGAGAAAAAACATCCGGGAGGACAGACCTATGACGGTGTTCATACCGCCCTTGCTAGCAGTCACATACACCTTGTCGGCGGCACTTGCGAGATAATAGCTGGCATTGGACGGATTCTCGATGAACGAAATCACAGCCTTGCCGCTCTCACGGAACTTGAGTATGGCATTGCGGAACTCCTCCAGGTCAGCGATTCCTGCAGAAACGCCATCCGGTCTCATATACAGGAATTTGACACCGGGGTCAGCAGCAGCCATATTCAACGCCCGGATTGCATTCAGCAGGCTCAGTGTCTTGACCTTCATATTGCCCTGCATAAGCGCGGACACATCCATCGGGTTTTCCTTTTCAGCAATAATGAAATTGGACATATTCATATAGAGCACTCCCTCCTTCGGCACCACCGGGGTATCAGAAGACAGAGCAGCCAAAGAACCTATGAAGCTGAACATCATAAGCATCCACACTACTGAGAAAAGAAGCAGGCCAGCCATAGTGGCAAGCATCATTTTAATGAAATCTTTCATACTATCTTGAATTTGAATTGTCTTTCATAAAACCCACAAATTTAACTTAATATTTTGAAAATATGAAATCATTATAAGGAATGATTTTTGCGGTGCTTTTGGGGTTTTGCTATGACATACGAACACATGAAGTCATTGACGATAAAACTAACAGCTGCGCTGATGATCTGTATCTATATAACAGGTATAGCGGGGCTTGATGTGCACAGCTGCAAGGCTTCAGGAAAAGATTATGTCGTGGCAGGAATTTCTGGAATAACGGGCTTGGAGTGTGAAGACATACATCCCGATTCACAGTGTCACCACTGCCACCACGCCAACGGATGCCAACACGGGCATCACTATCTCCCACACAGCAACGAAGGGCACGAAAAAATAAACGAAAACGACTGTTGTTCAAACACTTACCATGCTCTCGAACTGTCAGGCTCGGGCGACGGGCATCGCTTGGTTCTGAACTGTTTTCCAATCGCACTGCCCCCGCACACGCATTGCTGCCTTGGCTGCCGGGACTGCCGTATGGCCTCGACAGGGATGATGGCTGAACTCGGACTCATAGACGGGGTGCCCCTGCACGGCTATTCCTTCATAGGCAAACTGTTTTCTGTTTTCAGGATCTGATTCCGTTTCCGATTCGCGCTTCCGGCTTTTTGTCGGTGCGTTGCGACGCATTACACAGAGGCTATGCACCGCATTACAGAATTGAGAACAGAATTTCAGTAAGTAATCATGAAAAATACATTTGTCTTATCAGCATTATTGCTGATATCATATATTGCCGGCGCCCAGGTAACGGACGGTACCGGTACAATAATCGACACTACAGGCATCTACGGCGAGAGACAGGACAGCATCCAGACCGCCGTCTTCACCGGACATCAGGCCGGCAACTATCTTCCGCGAGGCAAGGAAATCCGCACCGAAGTGATTTCAGCTGCAGGTTTGTGCAAAATGGCCTGCTGCAACCTTGCAGAAAGTTTCGAAAACTCCGCCAGCGTTACTGTGGGATATTCCGACGCGGTGACCGGGGCAAAGCAGATACGTCTGCTTGGACTTTCAGGAATCTACACCCAGATGCTTGACGAAAACCGTCCTGTAATGCGCGGGCTGTCAGCACCTTTCGGACTCTCCTATGTGCCGGGACAATGGCTGGAGAGCATACAGATTGCAAAGGGCTCGACCTCGGTCATCAATGGAGTGGAGTCGATGACGGGCCAGATCAATATGGAACACCGCAAGCCGACTGACGAGAAGCCCCTGTTCATCAACTATTCGGCAATGACCGACTCCAAGATGGACTTAAACATAGCATCTTCCCTCCAACTCAATGACAACTGGAGCACGGTGATGCTGGGACACGTTTCCGGCAATTTCGCGACTATGGATATGAACCACGACACACTGCTCGACGACCCTCTGACCCTTCAGTTCAACCTCGCCAACCGATGGCTATATTACGCTCCTTCAGGGGTGCAGGTCCGTTTCGGCGTGCGTGCAATCAGGGACAGCAGGACCGGAGGTCAGATGTTCAGGGATGCGGACAAGGGGAAACATTTCTATGACCCGGACAGCTATACACTCACCCCGGCCGCAGAATCGTTGAATCCTTGGGGGTCAAAGATCCTGAACCATTCCGTCAACGGCTATGTGAAGGTGGGTGTTCCTCTCAATGAGGACAATTCCCAGAATATCGCGCTGGTGGCAGACTATACATATCAGGATATGGACTCCTGGTTCGGCGCCACGAAATACATTGCCGATCAGCATTCCGGGTTCTTCAACCTCCTGTATCAGAATGAGGTAAGCGAAGCACACAAATTCACGGTCGGACTCGGAGGCAATCTGGACGGATATATCGAAGATTTCGCACGCCTTTACACCGGACTGAACCCGGCCCAGACATTCAAAGGCAGAAACCTGCTGGGCAATGCCGGAGTGTTTGCAGAATACACCTACCACTATGACACGAAGTTTTCCCTCATAGCCGGACTGCGTCAGGACGTTTTCTACAACCACGACGGCGAGAAGAAATTCCTGCCTCGCTTCTCCCCTCGCCTAACCCTCAAGTATTCCCCAATTGAAGAGGTGGTCATCAGGGCAAACGGAGGAAGGGGGCTCAGATTTTCCACTCCTCTGGTGGACAATATTGGAGTTTTCTCCACAAGCAAGATTTTCAGGGGAGACACCAACAGCCACATTCTGGAAGATGCGTGGACCTTCGGCGGCAATATCACCTATTATATGCCTTTCGGAGCATCCTCGAACACCTATCTGAGCTTCGACTATTTCCGCACACAGTTTGTCCAGCAGATGGTGGTGGACTATGAACACTACCTTAATCAGATAGACTTCTATGCCCTGGACGGCAGACGATCCTACACCGACAATTTCCAGCTGGACTTCAATGTGGAGCCTGTGGAACGTTTCACCATCACCCTCACGGCCCGTTACAGCAATGCCAAAATCGAACTTGCGGACAAGGGCCTTGTGGAACGGCCTATGACCAGCCGTTTCAAGGGAGTGCTGAACCTGCAGTATGCCCTGCCTATGAATAAATGGATATTCGACTTCACTGCCTCACTGAACGGTTCCTCAAGGGTGTACAACTTTATGAGGGATATGACCGACGCCGAAGGGAAACCACTCTACAAAAACGGAAGAACACCCGTGTACCCTCTTTTGTATCTTCAGGTTACAAAGCGTTTCAAAGGAGTTGACCTGTATGTTGGAGCGGAGAATCTGACCAATTACAAACAGAAGGTGCTGGTTTGCGGAGACACAGGGACCGACGGCAAAATCAATCCGGCATCGCCTTCATTTGACGCAAGTTGCGTATGGGGTCCGCTTATGGGCATCAAGGTCTATGCGGGGCTCCGTTTCACATTATGGAAAACTGAAAAAATATGATAACTATGAAAAAGTACATTTTTATTTTATTGACAGCTGCTGCCTGCGTTGCGGGCGGTCAGTTCACTGCATTTGCTTCCCCTGCCTCCAACACATCCGTTCCTGCTATGGCAAAGCCGAAGAAGGACATCAAGACAGTTGTTTTCAGCGCCCATCTTCACTGCAAGGCCTGTGTGAACAAGATTATGGACAATGTGGCCTTCGAAAAGGGTGTGAAGGATTTGAAGGTGGACCTGGAAAAGCACACTATCACCATCAAGTACGATGCAGCGAAGACCAACCCGGAAAAACTGGCTGCTGCAATAGAAAAACTTGGATATAAAGTGAAAGTGGCTGAATAGGGAGGATCTATGAACCGGAAAGATTTTCAAAGATGATGCAGGTTATTTTTTGAAGATTACTATCTTTGCAGTCCCGTTGCACAGTATGCAGCGGGACTTTTTAAGTCAAACGAGGGTTATGCACCTTCCGCAGGCCCGACAATGTTCAAACAATGGCACAGAAACCATCCATACCGAAGGGCACCAGAGATTTCGGACCATCCGAAATGGCCGGCCGCAACTATATATTCAACACCATTAGCAGCGTATTCCGCACCTATGGCTATGCTCCCATCGAAACCCCTTCGATGGAAAACCTGAGCACCCTGATGGGCAAATACGGCGAGGAGGGAGACAAGCTACTGTTCCGCATACTGGATTCCGGAGAACCTTTCAATGGATTGGATTTCAATCAGTTCCTGCTTGAGGATGCTCCCGAGGGAGCGAAAAAGCCTGCCTACAACTGCAAAGCCATCACCAACAGAGTCTGCGAGAAGGGCCTCAGGTACGACCTCACCGTGCCATTCGCAAGGTTCGTGGTGCAGCACCAGAACGAAATTTCCTTCCCTTTCAAGCGATACCAGATTCAGCCTGTCTGGCGTGCCGACCGTCCGCAGAAAGGCCGTTACCGCGAGTTCTACCAGTGCGATGCCGACGTAATCGGGTCCACATCGCAGCTCAATGAACTGGAACTGGTGCAGATAGTAGATAGGGTGTTCGAACTGTTCGGAATAAGGGTGCTTGTGAAAATCAACAACCGCAAGGTGCTCACCGGCCTTTCCGAAATATGCGGATTCCCGGACAAAGTGGTGGACATCACTGTGGCCATCGACAAGATTGACAAAATCGGCCTGGAAGCCGTGGAGGCCGAAATGATGGAAAGAGGTCTGAGCGAAGAGGCTGTGAAAGTGATTGAACCTGTGCTGATTAGCAAAGGCAGCACAGCTGAGAAACTGACTCTGATGAAGACGCTCTTCGGTGGAGGTTCCACATCCGGCGCTGTTTCAGAAACAGGACTCAAAGGCATAGAGGAGCTGGAGGAACTGTTCGGATTCATAGAGTCTGCCGGCATAATGCAGAGGGTGGAGATTGACCTTTCCCTTGCGAGAGGCCTGAACTACTACACCGGAGCAATTTTCGAGGTGAAGGCCCTAGACTTTGAAATAGGAAGCATCTGCGGAGGCGGACGCTATGACAATCTCACCGGAATCTTCGGCCTCCCGGGAATGTCCGGAGTGGGCATTTCCTTCGGTGCTGACCGCATCTATGACGTTCTCAAAGGCCTGGACAAATTCCCGAAAAATGTAGGAGAAAGCGCAACTGTCCTCTTCGCCAATATGGGCCGATGTGAGGTGAATTACCTGATACCAATCGTCAAATCCCTGAGAGACAGAGGAATCAGCTGTGAAATCTTCCCCGAAACATCCAAACTCAAGAAGCAGTTCGACTATGCCTCCCGAAAAAACATCCCTTTCATTTCCATATGCGGGGAAACGGAGGTGGAATCCTGCATAGTCAATCTGAAGAATCTGAATACAGGAGAGCAAAAGAGTTTCAGCCACAATGATATAGAAGGTATGGCTGCCTTTTTGAGTTTGTAAGGTTAACGCTCCCGGCAGGCATACCAACCGGAAGCGATTTTCAAAATCGACAAAAAAAACGACAAAAAAGGATTAAAAAGTTTGCAGGTATAAAATTTTGTTGTACCTTTGCAATCCCAATCGAGAAACGGTGCCAGTCACCAAGATTGAGGACAAAATTCCTGAATAGCTCAGTTGGTTAGAGCATCTGACTGTTAATCAGAGGGTCGCAGGTTCAAGTCCTGCTTCAGGAGCAACATCGCGGGGTAGAGCAGTTGGTAGCTCGTCGGGCTCATAACCCGGAGGCCGGAGGTTCGAGTCCTTCCCCCGCAACTAGTCAAGACACCTTTTTCTGGGTGTCTTTTTTATTTTTCGGGAAGCATGACGTAGCAGGCAGTTTGGGCTCAACGGAAAATCCAGGTTGATTTGCAATTTTTTGCAGGTCTTCGAGGCACAAAGCAAGCGGAGCAGCCCTTGGGCTGAGCTGCGCAGCTTGCTTTGAGCAGCCGGCCGGCGTTTTTGCCGGCTGCGGTGCCCTATCTTATGCAAATATTTTAACAAGTCTGAAGATAAAGAAAGGGATATCCCTTACACCCCTGAACTGGGCTCTGAACGCTTTAACTTTGGCATTGAACGATTCGGCAGATGCGTTTGTTGAACGATTGTCAAAGTAATTCAGGATGGTTTGATAATTATTCATAAATGTTTGCAAAACAGTGTTAAAACACTTCAGCTTCATCTTGTAAACTCTATCGTACCACCTGGCCAGTTTAGTCATCAGCGTAGGCCGGTCATTAATCTTGAGGTTATATATCTGGACCAGTTCAAGATATCTGTCATAGCACTCCTTGATGTCAGGGTATAGCCTGAACAGTACTTCCGCACGCTTCTGCTGCACTTCTGTCCATTTGCTGCAATGCATCAGCAGAAGATGCTTGGACCTGGCAAGCAATTGACGCCTTGTCTCTCCGTTCTCGTATGTCTTGGGAACATACTGCCTCTTCTGATCCTTCTCCAACTTTATCTTTTCATTCTCTGCCTCAATGGCTTTCCAACGGTGCTGGATGCGGATTTCCTCCAATGCTTCGCCTAACAGCTTCTGAACGTGGAAACGGTCGCTCACCTGTATCGCACACGGAAATGCACGCTTCACTATCAGTTGCATTGACGGAGACAAGTCGAGTGTAACCTCCTTGACAAGAGAACGTTTACCTGCTGATATCTTTCTCAAGACATCTATCACAACCTCGGCTTTGGTACCCTTAACCATTGCCACCAGTGAGCCCTTCTTACCCTTGTATGCTTTGTTTGTTACTATTGTATACAGTTCATCATGAGACAGGCAGGTCTCATCTATACTTAAATGCGTGCCTATATTCTCAGGGAACAGAACATACTCCTCTGCCGTGTTAAGCAGGTCCCAGTCCTCGAAGCCGCTGATGTGCTGCTTGTATTGACGGGCCAGAAGATCTCCGTCAACACCGTACATCTCACCTATAGTCTTTATACTCAATACCGTAGACTCGATGCGCATCTTTTAAAAAAGCCACAAACTCTTTCGTGAGTTGTGTCCCTTCAAACGCTATCGAATAGTTCTTTGTCAATATCTCTTTTGTCTCTGTATCAAGCCATTTGCGTCTCCGGACATGGAGATAGACTGCATTACCCCTGATTGGGTAATCCTGGATCTTCTTTGCTGGCGTAAAGCCGTTAAACACCACGCGACGGGAAGAAAACTCAACAGGGATGGTTTTCTTCTCATCTATATATATATGCAACTCCTCTTCTTTGGGTTCTTGCTGAATCGATACGATGTCAAAGTTCTCTACTATGACACTCGGAAATATTGTCTCTAATAATGTCTTGTTTACCATACTGCAAAGGTAGCAAGACTTATTTTATCAACCTACTTTTTCCGGTGATCC
>JALFGP010000012.1 GCA_022777205.1 Rikenellaceae bacterium | reverse complement strand
CTGCAATCTGCGGAAGGGTATGTCCTCAGGAGAATCAGTGCGAGGGCAGCTGTGTGCTGGGAGTGAAGTTCGAGCCTGTGGCAATCGGAAACCTCGAGCGCTTCGTGGGTGACTGGTCTCTGGAAAACGGTGGCATAGAAGCAACGCTGGCTCCTTCCAACGGTCACAAGGTGGCAATCATAGGCAGTGGTCCTTCAGGGCTTGCCTGTGCATCTGACCTTGCCAAGATGGGTTATGACGTGACCATTTTCGAGGCCTTGCACCGTCCGGGCGGAGTCTTGGAATACGGTATTCCGGAGTTCCGTCTTCCGAAGAGCAAGGTGGTGGCAAGAGAAATCGAAAAGGTGAAGGCTCTGGGAGTGAAGTTCGAAACTGACGTGATTGCAGGACGTACCATCACTGTGGACAGCCTTCTGGACAAGGAGGGCTTCGAGGCCGTGTTCATTGGTTCCGGAGCTGGTCTTCCGAGATTTATGAACATCCCGGGCGAGCAGCTCAACGGAGTCTTCTCCGCAAACGAGTTCCTCACCCGCAACAATCTGATGAAGGCATACCGCGACGATTATGACACTCCTATCCACGCAGGACGCAAACTCGTGGTAGTGGGAGGCGGAAACGTGGCAATGGACGCAGCCCGCACAGCCCTGAGGCTCGGAGCAGAAACCACCATAGTTTACCGCCGCACCGAGAAGGAACTTCCTGCACGTAAGGAAGAAGTGCACCACGCGATGGAGGAAGGCATCAAGTTCGAGATGCTCACCAACCCTGTGGAAATCCTGGGCGACGAGAAAGGCTGGGTGACAGGTATCAAGTGCATAAGGATGGAACTTGGAGAACCGGACGCTTCCGGAAGGCGCGCACCGGTGGAGGTTCCGGGTTCGGAGTTCGTCATTGAGACAGATTCCGTGATTATGGCTCTGGGAACTTCTCCTAACCCTCTCATTTCCCGCACTACCGAAGGTCTGGAAATCAACCGCCGCGGATGTATAGTAGCCGATGAGGTGGGCCAGACTTCCCGCAAGGGCGTGTTTGCAGGCGGAGATGCCGTGACAGGTGCTGCAACCGTCATACTCGCAATGGGTGCCGGACGCAAGGCAGCTGCCGCAATTGACACTTATATCAAGTCGAAGTAGTTCTATTTTAGGTGAAGGAGAATTTTTTCAGGAGGGTGGCTCTTTTCTATTATGAAGGGTTCAAATCGATGACTGTAGGCAAAACGCTGTGGGTCATTGTGTTGATAAAACTCTTCATAATGTTTGCCATCCTCCGGGTATTCTTCTTTCAACCTGTGCTCAAGGGCAGCGATGAACAGAATGCCCAGACTGTCCGGAGCAATCTTATAGAAATTTCCACTGAAGCGCCTTGACCGGCCTTGCAACGCAAAACTAATCGTAACTAATAACCTAAACATAATGGAATCGGTAATCACACTCTCACGGGCGCAATTCGCTCTTACTGCATTCTATCATTGGATGTTCGTTCCCCTCACTCTGGGCCTGGGCATCTTCGTGGCAATCCTGGAGACCATCTGGTACCGCAAACGCAAACAGGAATGGATGGACCTCTGCAAATTCTGGATGAAACTCTTCGGCATCAACTTCGCCATAGGAGTTGCAACGGGCATTATCCTGGAATTCGAATTCGGGACCAACTGGAGCAACTATTCGTGGTTTGTCGGAGACATCTTCGGCGCACCTCTCGCAATAGAAGGAATATTCGCATTCTTCTGTGAGAGTACCTTCTTTGCAGTGATGATGTTCGGCTGGAAAAAGTTCTCCCCGCGCAGTCATCTTGCATCCACTTGGCTGACCATCATAGGGGCTACCTTCTCCGCTTGGTGGATACTCGTTGCCAACTCCTGGATGCAGCATCCTGTCGGAATGGAATTCAACCCGGACCAGATGCGCAATGTAATGACTGATTTCTGGGCCGTTGCATTCTCTCCGGTTGCAGTTAACAAATTCTGCCACACCGTGTTTTCCTCCTGGAGCCTCGGCGGTGTGTTCGTTCTGGGTGTAAGTGCTTGGTATCTTCTCAAGGGCCAGCATATTGACTTTGCACTCAAGTCCATAAAAATAGGCGGTATCGTGGGCCTTGCCGGAATATTGCTCACCATTTTCACAGGTGACGGTTCCGCAGTGCAGGTAACCAAGGTCCAGCCTATGAAACTCGCCGCAATGGAAGGCCTGTACGAGGGTCAGGAAGGGACTCCGCTCATCGGATTCGGGATTGTGAATCCGGACAAGACCTACGACAACGATGAAGACCCGATGCTCTTTGAAATATCCATCCCCAAAGGCCTGTCTCTGCTCGGAAGGCACGACCTCAACGCATTCATTCCCGGAATCAAGGACATAATTGACGGCAAGGATGTGATTGACGGGGAAATTGTCAATACCGTCCCATACCAGGAGCGAATCGAAAGGGGCAAAATCGCCCAGCAGGCATTGCGAGACTATGACGCAGCCGGGAAAAGCGGTGACTCGGCGGCTTTGACCCGGGCAGACAGCACACTCAAGGCCAATTATCCATATTTCGGATATGGCTATTTCGACAAGGTTGAGGAGGCGATTCCGAATGTGCCGCTGGTGTTCTACACCTTCCATCTGATGGTTATTATCGGAGGATATTTGCTCATCTATCTCCTCATAGCCTTGATTCTTGCATACAGAAAGCCGTATTTGCTCTCGGCAAAGTGGAAAAAGATTCCGGTGTTCCCACTTATCGCGCTTGTTTCCATCCCTCTGGTCTGGATTTGCCACCAGTGCGGTTGGGCTGTCGCTGAGGTCGGACGCCAGCCTTGGACCATTCAGGACATACTCCCGGTCGGGGCCGCCATTTCCAGCGTATCTGAGGCTCAGGTGCTTACCACCTTCATAATCTTCGCAGTGCTCTTCACCGTGCTTCTCATTGCCGAACTTAGCATAATGGTCAAGCAAATTAGGAAAGGACCGGCAGAAAACTAAGTTCAACCTAAAAGAATCAGAACTATGGAATATACTTTCTTTCAAGAATATTGGTGGTTCCTCATAAGCGTTTTGGGAGCCGTTCTCGTTTTCCTGCTCTTCGTCCAAGGTGCCCAGTCTATGTTCCTTCAGAAAATGCCTGAGCAGCAGAGGGAGAGCCTCGTGGAAGCGGTCGCACATCGTTGGGAACTGACATTCACCACCCTGGTCGTCTTCGGAGGTGCATTCTTCGCTTCCTTTCCGCTTTTCTATTCCACCAGTTTCGGAGGAGCCTACTGGGTGTGGATGCTCATTCTTCTGGGCTTCGTGGTGCAGGCAGTAAGCTACAAATACCGCAGTTGCGAAGGCAACATCCTGGGCCGTAAGACCTACGATATCTTCCTTTTCCTCAACGGAGTCATTGCTCCAGTCCTTTTGGGCGGAGCCGTGTCAACCTTCTTTTTCGGCAGCGATTTCACGATTTCCCGTTCCAACATAGTGGGGGACAGCGGCATTATATCCCAGTGGGGCCCGTGGCACGGTCTTGAAGTGCTTGCCGACTGGAGAGTGGTTGTCTTCGGTCTGATGGTGCTCTTCCTCTCCCGTGTGATAGCTAACCTGTGGTATATCAATCAGATAGATGATGAGGAGACACGAAAGTGGAACAGACACCAACTCCTTGTCAACGGGGCGGTCTTCGTTTGTCTTTACCTTGTGGTTCTGGCTGTTCTGCTCACTGCAACCGGCTATGAAACCGTCGGTGAACACGAATTCAGACTTGTGGAATACAAATATCTCCACAATATCTGCGGCAACTGGTGGGTTCTCACCGTTCTGCTTGTCGGCACAGTAGCAGTCTTGGCTGGGATAATCGTGAGCCTGGTACGCCCTTCGTTCACAAAAGGAATATGGCTGGCCGGAGTGGGGACAGTGCTCGTGGTTATGGCCCTGTTCTGGGCAGCCGGCTATTTCGCCACCCCATATTATCCTTCCTCCACGGATTTGTCCTCATCCCTGACAATCTACAATTCCTCGTCTTCCGAGTTCACTCTGAAGGTGATGAGCATTGTGAGCCTGTTCCTGCCCGTTGTAGCCGGCTATATCGGCTGGGTGTGGTACAAGTTTGCCAAATGATTAGCTATTATTGACGGAGTCCTCTACACCGACCTGGCGGTGCAATTGGAATCAGAGTGACAAATTTTTGCGGAAACAGTAGGGCAAGATTCTTACAGTTGCACAGTCATTATTTGGTCGATGTCGGTGAGATAATTCGGGGTGGGGAAGTCCTTGCGGACTTTCCAGGATGCGTCGGGGCGTCCGGTTATGGCCAGGGACAGGGCATTCAGGCCATAGCGCTGGTTCAGTTTGTCCATTGTACGGGACAGTTCTATCCGTGCTTCTCGTTTTTCCACGGGGTCGAACAGTATGTGGTGGCAGCAGCCGGGGACAATGTTTGAGAGGATGACTCCCGACTTCTTGAAGAGTATGCCTGGGCGATATATCCTCTCTACCAGTTCCATTGCCGCAGCAGTAATCTCAAGTGTGTCGGCAGAGGGGACAGACAGTTTTTCCGTGGCGATGTTCCAGTATTGCGGAAGGTCCTCCCGGAAGCGGTTGCTGCAGGCGAAGACTGACACGCATCCCGCAGCCGAGTCCTGTCCACGCAGAGTGCTGCAGCAGCTGGCAGCGAAGGATGCCATCGAAGCTTTGAGATCTTCCTTTGTGGATATCATCTTACCGAAGCTCCTGCTGGTGGTGATGGTCTGACGTTGCAGTATGTCGGACGTGTCGATGCAGGGGTGGCCGTTCAGCTCCAGCCAGGTTTGGTAACCCGGTTTGTGGAAATGCCTCCGTACCCATTCTCCGGGTTTGTCCGCCAGCTGCAGGGGAGTTGTCACGCCGAGGAAGTTAAGTTTGGCGAAGGTCCTCGGTCCTATGCCCCAGACATCTGCAAGGTCGAACATTGAAAGGGCCTTGCGGCGTTTTGCATCGGTATCTATCAGGCAGACCCCTTCATAGCCCTTGTATTGCTTAGCGAACTTGCTGGCTATCTTGGCCAGTGTTTTGGTCCCGGCTATGCCCACGCTCACAGGGATGTCGGTCCAGAGAGCAATCTGATTGACCATCCCCCGCATCATCTCCACCAAATCGAAGTGCTTCTCGTAGCCGTCGAGGTAGAGGAACTGTTCGTCAATGGAGTAACATTCCGTGTGGGCTACGGTACGACGCATTATGCTCTGCACCCTCTTTGACATGGCTGCGTAGAGCATCAGGTTGCCGGAAAATACTGCTACGCCGTTCTTCTCCATTAGGTCTTTCACCTTGAAGTACGGGTCCCCGCGCCTCAGTCCCAGCTCCTTTGCCTCGGTGGTCAGGGCCACTATGTTGCCGTCGTTGCTCGAAAGTACGCACACGGGCTTGCCTTTCAGCCCCGGGTGCAGGGCTCTTTCGACGGATGCGAAGAAACTGTTGCAGTCGGCCAGGGCAATCATAATCAGTCTCTGGCTTTGTGGATGATGTATGTGACTGTGCCCCAGACGCTGAAGTCGTCGTCCGGGGTGATGCGTATCTTCGGGTATTCGGGGTTCGCGGGGACTAGCCATCCCTGACCCTCCTCAAGGATAAAGTGCTTGAGGGTGTACTCGCCGTTGAGTTCACACATCGCGATTTCGTGAGGTGTGGGGTTGCGGTTGCTCTTGTCCACGATGACGATGTCTCCGCTGAGCACTCCCGCGTCAATCATCGAGTTGCCGCTGACCCGTATGAGGTAGGACGCTTCCGGATGCGGACAGAGCATTGATAGAATGTCGATGTCCTGCGAGTGTTCGTCGTTGTCCAGCGGGACAGGGAATCCGGCCACCACGCGGATGTCGTAATAGGGGAGTGAAAGCGGGCGGACTGCACTCGCAGGAATCATAGTCCCGGTTAACCCGGTTGTTCCGGTTTGTTCTGCCGTGCTGGCCGGTGCGGTTGTGCTGACCCTTTTTGTTATGGCATCCGATACCGCCTGCCTGATGAACTCCGTACGGTTCTCCATCTCTTCCAGCTGCTCCGCCAGAGGACCGGGTGCACGGAAGGATATCATCCTGCTGTCACCCCGTGGATGTCCCGCACCGGGGCGCGCTCCGCCCCTTCTGCTTTTCTTGTATTCCATTTTCTGATGCTTTTGAAGACAAAGGTAATATTAAAATTGATAAATGTAATACACTTATCAATTTTTTGATGGCGAAGACGAGAAGGCAGTAGAGATAGAGGACGGTCGGTCGGGAAATCCACACTTCCGCCGGCTTTGTCATTTATGCTCTGGCGCACAAGCTGGTGCTGCTGGAGGACATAAAATAATGGCGGCAAACTGTCCGCCTGCCGCCATCGGAGATGAACAAAAGGCTTTTGGTCAGCCCCTATATTCTTTGATGAAACCTTCCTTTAGAAAAACTGCAAAAGGAATATGAATAATTCCTTCCCATTTTGATGAATCCATATAAGGTGTCATAGATATGACGTATTTGGGGTAGTTATCTTTGACAGACATCAGGTTCCCAAATTCTCGGTTGAAAGTCTTTTCTTCTGTAATAAGGTAGGCTGCCTGGACGTAAACAACCTCATTCCCCTTTGTCCCGACGAAGTCGATTTCAGTGTTGTATAGTTGTCCAACCTTAACCTCGTAGCCCAAGCGTACCATTTGTTGATATACCAGGTTCTCCACAATTTTCTCAATATCATTAGCCCGGCGGCCACCTACAATGAAGTTCCGGATGCCCACATCCCCAAAATAAAACTTATCATTGGTTTCAAGCAACTTTTTCCCGTGAATGTCATATCGGGAGACTGCCGATGCAAGGTAAGTCTCAGTAACCGCCTTCATATACTTGAGAATCAGATTCTTTGATACCTCGCTCTCGTTGGATGTCGTATAGTTCTGGATGCGCGTGGCAGACATCGGTTTTCCTATATTGTCGGCGATAAAGCTAATAAGGTTTTCAAGGAAGGGCACATTTCGAACCTTCTTACGGCGGATGATGTCTTTGACAAGAATGGTATTATAGATGCCCTGAATATAGTCGCTTATGATCTCAGGATTATCCAGTCCGAACGGACGCAGTCCGGGAAGACCGCCATAATTAATGTACTTGTTTATAGCAGACTCACCATCATCCAAGCCATGGAATTCCAGAAACTCCGGATAGCTCAGTCCCTGTATGAGTATCTCTACATACCTGCCCGATAGCATCGTGCCGAGGTCGCTGGAAAGGATGTCAGAGTTACTGCCGGTTACAACTATGTCGATATAGGGTTCATTGTAGTAGTTTCGCAGACCGCGCTCGAACTCTGCAATTTCCTGAACTTCATCAATCAAAAGGTAGTTGTGCTTTGATTTGTCCAGCCTCTCATCTACATATGCCACAAGGTCTTTGTAGGAAGCTATCGTGTCAAAGGCCGTCTTCTCCTTGTCAATGTAAACCACGTTGGAGCCAGGTTCTTCCTGCTTGCGAACCACGAGTTCCCTCATTACATAACTTTTGCCCACACGGCGCTGACCGGTGAGTACAATCAGCACACCTTTTCCGAGCAGTTTCTCCAGCTTGGAGTAATAATTTGGTCTTGAAATCAAATCCATTGTATCCAGTTCTTACAAACGCAAAGGTAATTAAATTTTGTTGTATATACTAAACAAATTAAAATAATTTTACAGTTTGTTCATTATAATACTTATGACTTTTTGTCCGCTCATTGATAGCGAGGCTACCAGAGAAACGTCAAAAAGGCAATGAATAAGGTCTATGCAAAAGCTGGGGAGAATTCTTCAGAAAGGGCTTCATGGTGCTGCTGGAGGACATCAAATAAAGGCGGCAATTAAGCTTCAGAATCAGAGAGATATATTGATCTTTCCTCTTGGGGAAGCATATAACCGTGAACAACTGAAGAAGTCGGCTGAATTATGGCCTCTCCCAAGACTTTTGTGATTTTGGCTATAGTCGCTATCGTGAAGTTATGTGTCCCGGACAACCATCGGCTTACCTCCGTTTCTGTCTTTCCCATCATCCGGGCTAAATCTTTCTGAGTCATATTTCTTTGTTCAAGACATTCGTAAATCCTGTTGGCAATGGAAACCGACAATTCAGTCTGAATTATCATTTCAGGCATCATAGTCTTTCTGATTTCATCCATTATTTGATTTGTCCTTTTCATCTCCAATAATTCAATCAACAGATCACGCCTCATATTTTCAAATTTTTGCAAAAATAAACATATAAGTTGATTATTGCAAATTTTACACTCAGCATTTATCACTCAATTCTCATCATTATCATCCGGACTTATGCTTTGGCGCACGAGCTGGTGTTGCTGGGGAACATAAAATAAAGGCGGCAAGCTGTCCGCCTGCCGCCATCGGGTTTGGCTGGTTAAGTTTCTCAGCTTACTCCACCTTTATAATATAGTAATTCTTTTTTCCACGCTGGGCAAGTATGTATTTGCCGTCGAGTATGGACTCTTCACCTATTGCGGCGTTGATGTCGGTGACTTTTTCCTTGTTTATGCTCACTCCGCCGCCCTGAATCATTTTGCGGCATTCGCCCTTGGATGGGAATACTGAGGTCTCGACAGCCAGCAGTTCAAGTATGTTGCAAGGCAGTTTGTCCTTGGAAACAGTGAAGGTGTCCACACCGTCGAATACATCCAGGAAGGTTTTTTCGTCAAGTGACCTGAGCTGCTCGGAGGTCGCGTTGCCGAAAAGTATTGCGGAGGCTGAGACGGCATTGTTGTACTCGGCCTCTCCGTGCACCATAACGGTCACTTCCCTGGCGAGGAGTTTCTGGAGGCTGCGTGCGCCCGGATTTTCCCTGTGGGCGGCGATTGCACCTTCGATGGTCTCCCTGTCAAGGAGGGTGAATATCTTGATGTATCTCTCTGCATCTTCATCACTTACGTTGAGCCAGAACTGGTAGAAGCGGTAAGGTGAAGTCCTCTGCGGGTCAAGCCAGATATTGCCTTTCTCCGTCTTGCCGAACTTGGTGCCGTCGGCCTTGGTTATGAGCGGGCAGGTGAGTGCGTAGGCTTCCTTGCCGAGCATTCTGCGTATGAGTTCGGAACCTGTGGTGATGTTGCCCCACTGGTCTGCACCGCCCATCTGGAGAACGCAACCCTTGTGCTCGTAAAGGTAGAGGAAGTCATAGCCCTGAAGGAGCTGGTAGGTGAATTCGGTAAAGGACATCCCTTCGCGGGACTCGCTGGAGAGGCGTTTTTTGACGCTGTCCTTGGCCATCATATAGTTCACCGTGATGTGCTTGCCTATGTCGCGGGTGAAGTCGAGGAAACTCCAGCCTTTCATCCAGTCGTAGTTGTTGACGAGTTCGGCACAGTTGCCGGCTCCGGATTCGAAATCGAGGAAGCGGGAGAGTTGCTCCCTGATGCAGGAGACATTGTGGCTGAGGGTCTGCTCGTCCAGAAGGTTCCTTTCCTGGGATTTCATAGAAGGGTCGCCAATCATTCCCGTCGCACCTCCCACCAGAGCAATAGGTTTGTGTCCACACTCCTGAAAATGCTTGAGAATCATAATGCTGACCATATGTCCGATGTGGAGGGAGTCGGCAGTCGGGTCAATGCCCACATAGGCAGCCGTAGGTCCTTCCATAAGTTTCTCCTCTGTACCGGGCATAATGTCCTGAATCATACCCCTCCATTTGAGTTCTTCTACGAAGTTTTTCATATCTTTTCTTATTCATTTTCCGATTGAATCTGCAAAGTTATAAAAAAAACTTTATCTGCAAGTTTGCGGATTAAGACTGGATTGGCGATATTTGCAGAATGGACACGATAAACCCTTTCCGCTACGCTCCGACTCCGGCTGTAAGGGAAGCTGCCCGCCGTCTGATTCAGCGTATTGCAGATTCCCCGGACCTAGACCAGGCCTTCTCCCCCGGCAAGATGCTGGGGGTTCTGGTGGTGAGGGACAAAGCAGGACGCATAGGCTATCTCTCTGCATTTTCGGGCCTTGCCGGAGGGAAAAGCCACTTGGACGGTTTTGTGCCCCCGATTTTTGATTTGACTACTCCGGAAGGCTATTTCCGCCGCAAAGAGAAGGAAATATCTGCGGTTGTGCAAAAGCTGAAATTGCTGGAAAATGACCCCGAATATATCCAATTGAAAATCGAACTCCATTCGGCCGGGGAGCGGATGGACTCTGAGCTGGAGGGTCTGCGCAAAACTATGGAAGTCTCCCGTGCCGGAAGGGCTGCCGAAAGGGCTCGCGGGGTGAGTGCCGAAAGACTGAAGGAACTTCAGAGGCAAAGCCAGTTCGAAAAAGCGGAATACAGGAGGGTCAGAAAGGCGATTTCGGAGAAGATAGCCCTGCTGGAAGAAAGGGAAAAGCAGTTTCGCGGGCAGATGAAGGCCCTCAAAGAGCAGCACCGCCAGATGTCAGACGAGCTTCAGAGGTGGATATTCGGGAACTACACTGTCCATAACGCCCTTGGTGAAGAATCCAGCATCTGGCAGATTTTCGCTTCCCGAGGGTTGGTTCCGCCCGGAGGTACAGGCGAGTGTGCAGCTCCGAAATTGCTCGAATATGCCTATCGGAACGGCCTCGAACCTCTGTCAATGGGCGAGTTCTGGTACGGGAAATCATCTTTGACGGCTGTGAGGGTGCAGGGGCATTTCTATCCCTCCTGCACATCCAAATGCGGCCCCTTGCTGGGCTTTATGCTGCGGGGACTCAACAGCCACGAGCCGGATTCCGGGCCTGAAAAGCCGTGTGCCGACAGTTTCGAAGTCCTTTATTCCGACAAAGACATAATCGTGGCCGTGAAAAACTCATCCGTGCCGTCAGTCCCCGGTCTGGACGGCTGCAAGTCATTGCTGGAGATGTTGCAGGAGCATTTCGGAAGGGAAGTTTATCCGGTCCACCGGCTGGATATGGACACTTCCGGAGTGATGGTCTATGCCCGTACCCGGCAGGCCCAAGCCAATCTGCAGCAGCAGTTCGAGACCCGCAGAGTGGACAAGACTTATTGGGCAAGACTTTGCCCCGGCGATATTGCTTTGGACCATTGCGGGACCATCTCACTGCCTCTTGGGCCCGACTACGATGAGCGTCCCCGTCAGAAAGTGGACAAGACTGCCGGGAAAGAGGCTATAACTGAATATAAATGCCTCTGCACGCATCCCGACGGCACAACTGAGGTTCTTTTTCATCCTCTGACCGGACGTACCCATCAGTTGAGAGTCCATTCTGCCCATGCTCTCGGTCTGGCCCGTCCAATAGCCGGCGATTTGCTCTACGGTGGAGCCCTCCCGGGCATTTCCCGTCTATGTCTCCACGCCCGTTCCCTGTCATTCACCCATCCCTCAACCGGAGAGCCGTTGTATTTTGAGTCCCCGACTCCTCCCGTAACACTCGTCCCTGACCCGTAGAAAAAGGATGGCGGCATCATCCAAGCGCCACATCCAGAACCATCATAAGTGAGAATCCGATGGCAAACATAATTGTTCCGACGTTGGAGTGCTTTTCCGCTGCCATTTCCGGAATAAGCTCTTCCACAACAACATAGAGCATAGCTCCGGCCGCAAAACTGAGAAGATATGGCATAAACGGCACTATGGCTGATGCCAGCAGAATGGTCAGAACCGCACTGGCAGGTTCCACAATTCCTGACAGCATCCCATAGAGGAATGACCTGTTGCGAGATGTCCCGCAAGACACCAGCGGCATAGAAACAATTGCCCCTTCCGGAAAGTTTTGTACTGCAATGCCAATGGCAAGGGCCAGAGCCCCGGACATACTGATGGAAGCACTGCCTGTCATCCATCCGGCATAAGTGGCTCCCACAGCCATTCCCTCAGGAATGTTATGAAGTGTGATGGCAAGGACAAGTTTGGTACTCCGTTTCAATTTGCTTTTAGGCCCTTCATCCTCTGTCCCGTGGTTGTGCATGTGCGGAATGGCGTGATCCAAAATGAACAGGAACATCATTCCCGCCCAGAACCCGACGACCGCAGGAATGAATGCCCATTTCCCCATATCAGAAGCCTGATTCATCGCAGGAATGAGCAGACTCCAGATTGATGCTGCAACCATTACTCCGGCTGCGAATCCAGAGAGTGCCTGTTCAGTCCTTGCACCCATCCCATCCCTGAGGAAATAGACGCAGGCCGACCCGAGTGCCGTACCTGCGAATGGAATCAGCAAAATCCAAAGTGTTTCCATAATTTGAAAAGATCAAACAACGACCTGAAGTCGGAAACTCCGTAAGGCATCTGTCGTATCTGTTCCATAATATTCATCCTCCAAATTCAATTGGCAATCGCAAATTTACGAAAATTTATTGATTTAAGTTTCGCAACTGCGAAACACCTCTCAATCAAAATCCCGCAGCGAATTCAGCCCTGATTTCCTGCGGGATTTTCCTAGTATACGAATCCAAACATCCATATCGGGATAACGGACCCGGCTGCGTATTCGATATTGTCTTTCACTATGTAGCCATTTGCGACTTCTTTCAATTGCTTTCCGGTTTTGTTCCTCCCGCCCACTTCAAAGGTGATCCCGTCGATTTCGAAATCCGAGACTTTGGATGAACAG
This sequence comes from Rikenellaceae bacterium, assembly GCA_022777205.1. Classification (GTDB taxonomy): domain Bacteria; phylum Bacteroidota; class Bacteroidia; order Bacteroidales; family UBA932; genus Cryptobacteroides. Next base: position 10,727 of record JALFGP010000012.1, on the reverse strand, counting down.
ACTTTATAGTTGTCCTTCAGCCAGGACAGAAACATTGTTTCCCGGATTGTACCTTCGTCGGCTTTGTCAAGTCCAAGAGCATAGATTATGTTTGCATTGTCCAGATACAGTTTCTCCACTTTCTGAAGAATGCCATCACCGTTGGATTTTTCTTTCAGGGAATTGAACAATCCGGATTTCTCAAGATAGTCTATATAATCCGGCAGCGTGTTTCTGCTGATTTCTAAATCGCGCGCAAGTGTGGTGTAATTGGGCTTGTATGGAACTGACTGGGCCAGCATATACATAAGTTTCTTCAACTTTGCTGCTGCTGCGACCGTCAGTTCGGCATATTTCGGGATGTCGTCTTCAACCGTGGCGTTTACGGCCTGCTTCAACTTTATCGGGAAGTCCTCTTCGCTGAAATATGGATAACAACCCTGTTTGAGATATTCCCGGTAATATTTCAGCGGTCTGTTTTCTCTGTATGGAAAATCAACTTTTCCTGAAAGGATTTCCTCCAAGGTAGATCTCCTGAGTTGCCAGCCATTTGATATATTCAGGTATTCCCGGAAAGAAAGTATCGGCATAGAATACTCTCTGGTTCGTCTGCTCAAGTCGGCCTTTCCTCCTTTTTTCAGGTCCAGGATTGAACTTCCGGAATATACGACCTGCAACAGTGGCAACTGGTCGTAAATCATTTTGATTTCAGTTGTCCAACCGGAATATTTGTGTATTTCATCAATATAGAGCCTTTTCCCTCCCCGTTGAAAGAAATCAAGTGCAAGGTCGAAAATCCTGTGTCCTGAGAAATAGAAGTCATCGGCCTGCACATATAGCGATTCCTCGACATTGTCAAAGAGCTTGATGTGCTGGAGAATCATTGTCGATTTCCCAACGCCCTTTTGTCCGAGTATACCAATCAGCCGGTTCTTCCAATTGATTGAGTCGTGGAGAGAACGGACAAAAGCTGTCGGCGTCATATCGAGCCGCATTCTGTAGGTCTGAATTAGATTTTCCATATCTATGTGTGTTGAACTTTTTCACAAAGATAATACAATTGCACTGAATATAGTGCACCTTTCTGCAAAAATTGCACTCTTTTTAGTGCAGATAGGTATGCCATTATCGCTTACCTGCGGGATTTGTGTGATGGCTATGATGAAGGTATAATTTCTTCCATATGGAATCAATGTTACACTTCGAATGAGATAAATTATAACATACTCCAAGGAACAAGTTCTCCTTCAGATGTGTGCCTATGCTGATTTCCGCCAAAGATGACCCGTCTGTGGTCTTTGTTTTCACCGGAAAGCTTGCCCCAATACTTCAAATTTTTGAAATAATCTGAGCTAAAGGTCTGTCCGGACTTGATTTCAATGGCCTCAATGTGTTCGCCGTTGTTCATAAGCAGGTCAACTTCGTTTCCGTTGGAGTCTCTCCAAAATGTGAATGACGGGCGGTCTCCTGCATTGAAACAGCGTTTGGTAAACTCATTGATGACCATATTCTCAAACAGTCCACCTCTGAGGTAGTGGGTGGCCACTTGCGAGGCTTGCTTGATTTCAAGGAGGGAACACGCCAGCCCGGTGTCGTAAAAATACAGTTTGGGTGTCTTGACGAGCCGCTTTGTGAAATTGCGGTAATCCGGTTGCAGCAGATAGATGATATAGCTGGACTGCAAGACTGAAAGCCACGAGCTGATGGTCGGAATAGTGACTCCGCATTCTGTTGCAAGCGATGACATATTGAGCAACTGGCCAATCCGTCCTGCACACAGCTTTATGAGCCTGACAAATCCGGAAAGGTTGCCAATGTCCTTTACTGTCCGCACGTCTCGCTCTACGTATGTGTCGATATAACTTGGATAGTAGTCGCACGCAGCCAAACCGTTATCATAAAGCCTAGGGTAACTTCCATTAAATATTTCTTCGTCTATAGTCTGCGGGAGAATATCACCATTTCTCATCTCCTCGTGGGAGAAAGGAAGAAGAGTAAGCACAGCTACACGGCCTGCGAGGGACTGATCAACAGAGGACAGCAATTGGAAATTTTGTGAACCCGTAAGGATGTACATACCGGTTTTGCCAGCCAAATCTGTATGAGTTTGCAGATAGGACAATAGTTTCGGGACACGTTGTACTTCATCAATGATGGTTTTGTCAGAATATTCTGAAATAAAACCTCGCGGGTCTTCTTCAGCAAAGCTGCGGTTATCATGTTCTTCTAGGGAAACATAGGCATATTCCGGGAAAGAGTGTCTCACAAGGGTGGATTTGCCGGACTGTCTCGGCCCGGTGACAAGTACAAATGGGAACTTGGTGGAGAGATATAGTATCTTCTTTTGAAGGGTACGTGCAATCATGTCCTGTATATTTTTATGCAAATATAAAGTTTCATTTTAGATTAACATAAATTTTCAGAAAAAGATTTGGCCCTGTTTTCCTGCGGGATTTTAATTGAACCAATATGAACTTGATACAATAGCATCAAAATGTGACATTTGCGTACTAAAAATTGTTATACTAATGGAAGGATTATCTCCACTTTATGAAATGCTTTGACTAAATCATTATAGAAACATATTATGCATAATTATTCAAATTTGAGAATCTGCTGTGCGTTTGCAGTTTGCATTCTTTTATGGGAGGGGTGCAAAAAGGTTGAGAACCCGCCGGTACCGGTGGTGGATCCGGTTCTGATCAGTCTGTCGTTGACCGTGGATGCTCCTCAGGTGAAGGCTACCGACAACTCATTTGAAGAAGGAGACCAGATAGGCCTGTATGTATCCTACGACGGGGAACTGAAGTCTCAGGGGAACTATTCCGACAACCGGAAATATACTTTCAAATCAGGGGTTTGGACATCCGAGTCGGACCTCTTCTGGAAGGACCAGGAGTCGGCTGCGGATTTCTACTGCTATTATCCGTATTCTGCACCGGGCAATCCGCTTGAATATGCTTTCTCTGTGTCGGCAAACCAGTCTGACCTACATTCCTACAAGGCAGCTGACTTGCTTTGGGGTAAATGTGTCGGTGCCGTGCCTTCGGGCGGGCAGGTGAAAATCGTCACTTCCCATCTGATGAGCAATCTGCTGGTCTATCTCAAACCGGGGAAGGGGTTCACCGAGGAGGAGTTCGCTGCTGCAAACAAGCAACTTACGGTCGGAAACGTGAAGACTGATGCTGTGGTAAATCTTTCTGTCGGAGGTATTTCTGCCCTGGGGCAGCCCGGAACTGTCACTCCATATCGGGACGGGGACTGCTACCGTCTGCTCCTGCCTCCGCAGGAAGTTGCCGCTGATGCCGACCTGCTTGCTGTCACTGTGGGGGAATCCATCTACACAGCCAAGAAGGAATTTTCTTTCCAGAAAGGTACCCGCCACAAACTTACCGTCACGGTGGACAAGACTCAGTCTTCGTTGGATATAGCCATTGAGGAATGGAAAATCGATGAAACCGACCATACCGCGACTGTCAACTGAGCAGGCTTGCGGAATTAAAGAATCTCTGAAATTAATGTACTAACAATATGAAAACCAATAAATTGCTGCTCAGTAGTGCGGTGATTACCGCGTTGCTGACCGGATGTCTTCAGGAGCCGGACTTTGAACCGGTGACCGCGGATGGGGCACTTGCAATCCAGCTTGAAGGAAGCATACTTCAGGAGGCGACGAAGGTGAACGCCGCCGGATTTGAGAATGGGGATGCCCTCGGACTCTATGCTGTCAACTATACGGATGCCAACCAGACTCCGGGTACTCTCTTGGTTGAGGGCAATCAGGCGGACCACGTGAAATACGTCTTCAACGAGTCGGCTTGGCAGTGGACTCCTGTGCGCCCGGTTTATTACAAAGATGTGAACACCAATGTGGACCTCTATGTCTTCTACCCGCACGCCGAACCGGATGCTGTGGATGCCTGGAACTTCGAAGTTCAGAAGGACCAGAGCACGGCAAGGAGTCAGAGCGCTCTTGGAGGCTATGAGGCTTCGGATTTCCTGTGGGCCAAGGCTGAGAATGTGGCTCCGACAGAGGCCAAAATCAAGGTCCAGTTGCAGCACAAGATGGCTGGTGCGGAGGTTGTGCTGCAGCAGGGCGACGGATTCGCTGAAGGGGAGTTCGAGAGTGTCGAGAGGTATATTCTCGCAACAGGAACCACCCGCAAGGCGAGCATCAATCTGTCAACAGGCGGCGTCACTCCAGTGGGCGGGGCGCAGGCAACGGGAATCGTGATGTGCCCTCAGGTGGGCGGTAGTTTCCGTGCCATCGTTGTGCCTCAGACCGTTGTTGCCCAGACTCCTCTGTTCAGCATCACCCTTGCCGGAGTACCTTATATCTTCAAAAAGGAAACTGACTTCACTTACGAGGCAGGGAAAATCAGCACTTTCACAATCAAGGTTAACCGCAAGGTGCCTTCAGGAGAGTTTGAATTGGAACTTGCAGACGTGAGCATTTCGCCATGGAAGGAGGACATCAACACGCACGAGAGCGAGGCAAGGCAGTATTATGTGGTCAATGTCGAGACTCCGGGAACTCTCGGGAGGCTTATCAAGGCGGCAAAGAAGAATCCGGACAAGATTCGAAACCTTAAGGTTACGGGACAGATTACTGACAAGGACTTCTGGTTCATGAGGGACTCTATGGCTATTCTGGAGGCGGTGAATTTGAAGGAAGTAAAAGTAAAGAATGCGAGATTTACTACAGAAGGTCGTAATGAAAATGGTGGTTCTGTGGAGATTGGAAAAGAACCAAGGGCTGATGATGTGATTCCTGGAGATGCTTTTAGGGATAAGAAGACTCTTTGTTATTTTTCTATGCCAGAGATAGTAACAAATATTGGATGTTACGCTTTTTACAATACGATGTTATCTGGCACGATTGTGCTACCAGATGATGTGGTCACAATCAGAGAGTATGCATTTTCAAATTCCAATGTAGCAAGTGTTGTATTTGGTAACAGCCTGACAACTATTGATGATTATGCATTCTATGGCTGTTCTTCTTTGTCGTGCGAATTACATTTACCAAGTTCGCTCACAAGTATTGGGCAAAGGGCATTTCAGAACTGTAATTTGACCGGGAGACTTATTCTTCCGGATAGTCTCCAAATATTGAAAGAAGGTGCATTTATATCAGCTGGTAGTTTTAATGGAGATTTGATTATTCCAGAGGGGATTACTCGATTGTGTGGTTCTACTTTTTTCTTATCGGAATTTACAGGATCTTTAATTCTCAATAATGTAATTGAATTTGGATACTATACTTTTAATGGTGAAGAAGTCGGATATGATTTTTATAGCTGTGGTTTTTCTGGACAACTTGTTATCCCTGAAGGTGTAATAGAATTGACTAAACAAACATTTTATAGATGTAACTTTTCTTCTGTGGTTTTCCCATCCACATTAAAGCGAATAAATAAAGATGTTTTTTCAGGTAATAACTTTTCAGACGAACTGGTGTTTCCTGATGGATTCGTGTCGATAGGGGAAAATGCTTTCTCTGGCTGTAATGGTATTACAGCGCTGACATTCCCATCAAGTATGCAAACTGTTGGGTCTAAAGCATTTGTGGGATGTTTTGGAATATCAAATATTACTAGTTCAGCAATCGAACCCCCAACAGTCCAGTCAGGTGCCTTTGACGGAGTGGCCAAAGACAACTTCACAGTAGAAGTCCCGGCCCAGTCAGTAAAGAGTTATCAGGCAGAGTCCGGATGGAGCGATTTCAAGAGAATAGCCGCCCATTACGACTTCTCAATGAGCCGAGAGCGTATGCGAGCCCTCAATGCCGCACAAAGCAGGACTTATACCCTCCGTGCCCCGGCAAACTTCGAATGGGCGGTTGAAAGCAAACCTGAGTGGGTTAGCGTTTCTCCTGAAAGCGGCACGGGCAAGACCGATGTCATAATCACCGTCAGCGAGATGCCTCGCACAAGCGAGAAATTCGAGGTAAATGAGGGCACATACAACTCTCCAAGTTACAAGAAGTATGCAGGCAGGGCCGGTGAGGTCGTGTTCAAACTTACAGAAAAAGACTACACAACATCCTTTACCGTGGAGCAGTATGACAGCGATTATACAGACGGCGGTGTGACGGTTCTTCAGGAAGCCACCACAGGCCCCGGCATAGACATAGTCTTCATCGGCGATGGCTATGATGCCAAGGATATCGCCAAGGGCACTTTCCTCACCAATGCCCAGAAGGGCTACAGCAATTTCTTCGACCTTGAACCATACAACAGCTACAAGGAGTATTTCAATGTCTATGCGGTAACCTGCCAGTCGGACGACAGCGGCATAGGTACAGTGAATACGGTGATTGACACCAAGTTCGGCTCCTATTTCACCCAGAATAGGATTCTACCTCCTGCGGCAGGACCTTGTTTCGAGTGGGCAAAGAAAGCAAATCCTTCAATGGACCTGACCAGGAGCCTTACAATCCTGCTGATGAACACTTCCTGCTACGAAGGAGTGACGATGATGTACGGTGACGGTTCCGCAATAGCCTGCTGTCCGGTCAGCACCAACGCCTATCCTTACGACTTCCGTGGAATAGTTCAGCACGAGGCGGGCGGACACGGATTCGGAAAGCTGGGTGACGAGTACATCTATCACAACGCTTTCATCCAGACCTGTAATTGTCTCTGCTGCGAACATCCTTCCGGAGACAATGACACTCAAAGCACCTACGGAAGCATGAAGTCCAAAGGCTGGTTCAAAAACCTCTCCATGTCCTCCGACAACAAGCTGGTTCCGTGGTCCCACTTGATTTACAACCCGGACTATTCCGACTATGTGGACATCTACGAAGGAGGCTATATGCACACCCGCGGAGTCTATCGTTCCGAAGCCACAAGCTGTATGAACAACAACATCCCTTACTATTCCGCAATCAGCCGCCAGGCTATAGTGGAAAGGATTAAATACTGTGCCGGGGAAGAATTCACCCTTGAGGAGTTCTATGCAAGGGACAGCGATGTCTTCGGAAGCACCAAGGCCGCTCCGGCTGCCTTTGACCGCACTTTCGGAGTGGATCCTCTCTGGAATATGGGTTCGGAGACCGGGTCGGTAATCTATATGGGTGAACATCCGGAAGTTAAATAATGGGAGGAATAAATATGAAAAAGACAATATATCTCGCAATGGCTCTGTCCCTGCTTTGCGCATGCAGCAAGGAGTGTCCTGTGGCTTTTGACGACAACGAAATACATTTCAACGCCAGCCTGCCGGCCACAAAGGCCAGCGATGCAGGCTTTGCCGATGGGGACAGCTTTTCCCTCTATGCCGTGGAACGCAGCGGGGAGGATGTCCTGCCCCTGCAGGTGGGCGGCAACTTCATCAACAACGAAAAGTTGACACGTTCTGAAGGCGTATTCAGGCCGGAGCGCAGCCTCTATTGGGGTGACAATGCCTGTGATTTCTACGCCGTATATCCATATATTGAGAATATCAGCACGGTGGATGCCCTGCCGTTGTCTGTGCAGACAGACCAGACCGGAGCTGGCTACGAGGCTTCCGACTTGCTGTTTGCCAAGGCTGAGAACTGGGGGAGGACGGACGGTGCAGTCAATCTGGCATTTGAACACCTGCTCTCAAAACTGGTGGTGAAAGTCGTGAAGGGCGAGAAATTCGAGGGTGAGATTCCGGACGATGTCGTGGCTCATATCTACAACACCAATGTGGAATACACCTTCAATTTCAACACCGGTTCGGTGGACAAGAATCCTTTCGGGGCAAAGCGCACCATCACGATGAACAAACTGGGCAACGAGAGGTTCGAAGCGGTGATTGTGCCGCAGAACATCGAGAAGAAGACTCCGCTGATAGAGCTTACTATGGGCGGAATAGCCTATCTGTTGGATTACTCCCTGAGTTTCCGTGCAGGCTATTGCCACACCATAAACCTGATTCTGAACACTTCTCCGGACCAGGAGAAAATCGAAATCTCAATCGACCCTTCGGTGGATCCGATGAATTAGAATACAGCAAGATAGATAATTGAATTATAAGAATATATGAATACTAAAACTTTGATTTGCTCACTTGCATTGGTTGCCTTTGCAGCATCCTGCACCCAGAAAGAAGCACCTGTGACAGCGGAAGAGCGCGTACCAATAAAACTTTCCTTCGACCTCGATACCAAGGTCACCGACACCTATTTTGAAAGCGGAGATGCCGTCGGAATCTATGTGGTGGGCTACAATGGCAGCAATCCGGGCAGCCTTGCCACATCCGGAAACCTCTATGACAACGTGAAATACAGTTACGCCACTTCCTGGACAGGGGAGCAGGTGCTCTATTGGCCTGACAAGACCACTCCGGCAGATTTTTATGCCTACTATCCTTACGGCACTCCGGGCAGTGTCACCGCCTATCCTTTCGCAGTCAGCAGCGACCAGAGTTCGGCAAGCGCCTACAAGGCATCCGATTTCGTGTGGGGAAAGGCAAGTGGGGTGGCTCCGACCGCCAATGTCGTGAACATTCCGACCGGACACATTATGAGCAACGCTGTGCTTTACATCAAACCGGGTGACGGTTTCACTGCCGAAAGCCTCGCATCTGCAACTGTGGCTGTGGAAATCCGCAATGTCAAGACCAATGCCTATGTAAATTTGGCAAGCGGCGTGGTCACTGCAACCGGCACTGCTTCCAAGGTCGTTCCTTTCAATGAGGGAACACGCTATCGTGCAGTGGTTGTGCCTCAAACCGTGGCGGACGGGTCAGACCTCATTACCGTCACTGTTAACGGGACTGCTTACACACTCAAGAAGGGTTTCACCTTTGTCTCAGGCAAACAACATACTTTCACAGTGACAGTCAACAAGACCGGCAGCGGCATCAATATCGGTGTGGGCGATTGGGACAATGACGGTACTGACAATGGAGGCGATGCAGAATAACCGGTTTTGTTCAGCATAACTTTCTTTCCCAGATGTGGATATAACAAAACAATCGATAAAAACTTGTATAATGAAAAAAACAATTTTGACCGCAGTTGCAGTGCTTTCAGTAATTGCGTGTACCAAACAGGAAACAGTAGCACCGCAGCAGAAAGACCAGCTCCCTATTGAACTTTCACTTTCTGTCCAGACTAAAGCGACCGATGCCGCTTATGAAAACGGTGACAATGTGGGTATCTATGTAAGTTACGAATCCGCACTTGCAGCATCATCCAACTATATCGACAACAAGAAATTCACCCTCTCTGCAGGTAAATGGACTTCCGACACCGAAATCTATTGGAAGGACAAAGAAACACCTGCTGATTTCTACTGCTACTATCCTTATGGAGCCATTGCTGATGCAACATCATATTCCTTTGCGGTGAAGTCCGACCAGAGTGCATTGGAGAACTACAAGGCTTCAGATTTCCTTTGGGGTAAACGCAGCGGTGCTCTTCCTGGCGGTGGAGCTGTTGCCATCAGTACATCCCATATCCTCAGCAATATCCTCATTTATCTCAAACCGGGAGAAGGATTCACCGATTCTGAATTTGCAGCAGCGGTCAAGACAGTGAAACTCGGCAATGTCAAGACCAACGCAAATGTTAACCTGAATGTAGGTTCTGTCACAGCCAAGGGCGATGCTTCCGTGATAACTCCTTACTGGACTGGCGAATGTTACAGGGCAGTGGTCATACCTCAATCAGTGGCAGCAGACGCAAACCTCATCATTCTTACCGTTGACGGAGTCACTTACACTCTTGCACGCGAATTTACCTTTGCCGCAAAGACACAGCACAAACTCACCGTTACCGTGAATAAGTCCTCAAGCGGTCTTAATATCAGCATAGAAAGCTGGCTGATTGATGACACGGAATACACTGGAGACGCAAAGTAAGCTTCGCCGTTTTCCTGAAAACAATCCCGCAGTGAATTCAGCCCTGATTTCCTGCGGGATTTTCATATAGGCAAAACCATCACCGTTTTCTTGCCCCTTCAACTATGTGTAAAGCAATAGGTCGGATTGTTTGTACGATATCTTATGATATCATTGTGATTGAAATTTATTGCATTATGCAATAATATGATTATATTTGCACAAAGATTTAAAGCTATGGGACAAATTTCTATGACAGTCAGAATGGATTCTGATTTAAAAAAATCTTTTGATACTCTTTGCTCGCAATTCGGTATGAGTGCGAACACGGCTATGAATGTGTTTGCGAAAGCAGTGGTTCAAAGGGGAAAAATCCCTTTTGAGATACGAGGCGACAAAACTGATTCAAGGATAGAGGGACTCAATGCTTTTAGGCAGATTCGCAGTATGGCAGAAAACGGGTTGCTTCCTGATTTGAGTATTGATGAAATCAACGAGGAGATTGCACTTGTCAGAAATGGAAGACCATAATATTCTTGCTGTCATTGACACCAATATTCTGGTGTCCGGATTACTTGCCAGAAATCCATCATCTGCTGTCGTCAAGGTCTTTGAGGCTGTGATGCAGGGAAGAATAACTCCAGTAATCTGTGATGAAATACTGTCAGAGTATTCCGAGGTCCTCAACAGGTCTAAATTCAGATTACCTTCAGACCTTGTAGCTTCTATTTTAAAGTACATTAAACAGAATAGCATCCACTCTGAAAGAATTCATACCAATGAAATTCTGCCAGACCCAAAAGATGTTGTATTCTATGAGGTGGCCATCTCAAAAGAGGACTCTTATTTGGTGACAGGAAATATTAAACATTTCCCGTCAAAGCCATTCGTGGTAACACCAGCCGAAATGCTTGAAATACTGAAAGGTT
>JALFGP010000072.1 GCA_022777205.1 Rikenellaceae bacterium | reverse complement strand
GGCCAACCGTTTGCCGCCGGCTTCCTTCAGATTCCACCTCACGATGGACACCCTTGCCTTTGGCTGTAACCTTCCCACTATCAGGGCGGTTTGGGGACTTGCGCCCGTTAGAGTACGTTCGTGCTGGGCGAACTAAAAAATAACCCGCCTGAATGGCGGGCTATTTTTTTACAATAGTGATTGATTATTCAATCCTATTACTTTGCCTGACGCTCAGCAACCTTCTTCTCAACATATGCAATTGCATCTGCAACGGTAACAATCTTACCCTCTGCATCGTCGTCCTGCTCAAGGTCAAATTTGTTCTCAAGAGCCATAATGAGATCCACGCTGTCAAGTGAATCTGCTCCGAGGTCATTTGTGAAGTTTGCGCTATCAGTGACTTCAGAAGGCTCAACGCCGAGCTTCTCAACGATGATAGCCTTTACTTCTTCTGCAATAGTAGCCATAATTAAAACTTTTTATATAATTTAATAACTTTATCTTCTTTCAAAATCTCGGCAAAGGTAGGAAAAAAATCCCGAAAGAGCAAAAAGGGAGGGATTCCGTCAGTCCTTTACAGAGCCTTTTGCAGCCAATTTTCGCCAACTTATCAGTCCATTCACGGAATTCATCAAATAAAAGACATACATTATGAGCATAGGGACCGAATGGGCTGTTCCCTGGATGACAAAGCTGATCCACATCACGACAGTAAAAACATTGAAGATAATCCAGAGATACCATTGCTCTACAAATGCCATAGTCATCAATGCCTGGGCTATCACACAAAGCACCGTTGTGAAAGCGTCTATCCAAGGCTGGCTTGCATCGGAATATTTAAGAAGGAAAGCGAGGACCACCGTGCAGACGACACAAACTGCCGCAACCAATATCAGCTGGGGTATAGAAAGACGGCGGGCTTTGAGGCTTTCCTGTGCCGAAGCTCCCCTCTTTCGCCATTGCCACAGCCCCACGAACTGCATAGGCAGGTAGTACAGGGCATTCACCGCAGCATTGCCGTAAGCAGTGGATTTGAAGGAAATATAGGCATAAAGAGTGACCTGTATGGTGCCGAAAAGGAAATTCCACACATTGCCCTTGGCTGCCAGAACCACGCAAACAATTCCGGATATGGCTGCTATAAAGCCGATTATGTCATATTCCGAAGCGGAAACCGCATAGATGATGTTGCACAAGACAACCCCCAGTATCAGCACCCAGTCGAAGATGCCCATTGAATTCCTGTTTTCCATAAACTTGTAATTTGCACTGACGAAGGTAGGCAGTTTTAGGGACAGAGCCAACGCTATAACGGGATTTTTGATTATTTTTGTGGCAATACGCGGGGTAAATCAATGACCATTAAAGAGAAAATAGCGCTGTTTCCGCATCAGAGCGGAGTGTACCGTTACTATGACGCTGACGGGAACATTATCTATGTGGGCAAGGCCAAGGACCTGCATAAGAGAGTTGCGCAATACTTCGTCCCTAAGGAGAGGCTCACTCGCAAGACCGCGATAATGGTCTCCAAAATAGCCGATGCCCAATATTCCGTAGTGGAGAGCGAGGCGGATGCACTGCTGCTGGAAAACAACCTCATCAAGCAGTACAAGCCCAAATACAATATTCTGCTCAAGGATTCCAAGACCTACCCCTGGATATGTGTGAGCAATGACCCCTTTCCGAAGGTTTTCCTCACACGCAGAGTCGTAAAGGACGGTTCCCGCTATTTCGGGCCCTACTCCAATGTAACCCACGCACGTGCACTAATCGAGCTGTTCCGCACAATATACCCCATAAGGAGCTGCAATAACAAAATCACATCGGAGACCATTCTGCGCAAGAAAATTCGTCCCTGCCTGAATTTCCACATAGGCAAGTGCAAGGGCTGTTGCTGCGGGGGAATCAGCGAGAAAGAATATAGTGACAATATCGAAGAGGTGGTTCATCTGCTCAAAGGGGGCGGACGGGAACTTATTGCACGGTACAGGTCTCTGATGACCGAGGCTGCAGAGAAGATGGACTTCGAATCGGCTCAGGAATATAAACTGAAGATGCAGGCTCTGGACCATCATTACAGCAAATCGCTGATACAGAGTGCTACCGGAGGGTGTTACGATGTGTTTTCGCTGATACTTGACCCTACAGAAGCCTTCGGCAACTTCCTCAGGATTGTGGACGGAGCCATAGTGCAGTCCCTCAATCTCGGATTCAAAATGAATATAGAGGAGGAGAAGGAAAGAGTTTTGGGGACTTTCATCGGAGAAATCGAGGCCAAGTTCGGGAAACTTTCGGCGGAAGTGATTGTGCCGTTTCTGCCGGACGTGGAAATTGAGGGTGTGGAATTCAAAATACCTGTGCGTGGGGACAAACTGGCTCTACTGGAGTTGAGTGCGAAAAATGCAAAGGAGATGCGCTTCAATGCAATGAAACAGAGGGAACACACGGACCCTGACAATTTCAGGATGAAGGTGATGGAGGAATTGAGGGAAGCGCTGGGGATGAAGGAGCTGCCCGTGCACATCGAATGTTTCGACAACTCGAACATACAGGGCACAAATCCAGTGGCTTCCTGCACCGTTTTTCGCAACGCCGTGCCTTCAAAAAAGGATTACAGGCATTTCAAAATCAAAACTGTGGTTGGAGCCAATGACTTCGCTTCAATGAAGGAGGTGGTGAACAGAAGATATTCGAGGATGCTGACTGAAGATCCTGACGACCTGCCGCAGTTGATAGTGATTGACGGAGGCAAGGGGCAGTTGTCCGCAGCCTACGAGGCCCTTTATGAACTTGGGCTTACGGACAAGCTCACTGTCATTGGCCTGGCAAAGAGGCTGGAAGAAGTAATCCGCGTCGGGGACCCCTATCCTTTGTTTCTGGATATGAACTCGCAAGCGTCCAAGGTGCTCAGACAGATAAGGGACGAGGCCCACCGCTTCGGCATCACTTTCCACAGGAATTTGCGCAGCAAGGCTCAAATCGAATCTGCACTGAGTGCTGTTCCGGGAGTCGGGCCAAAAACCGAACAGCGGCTTCTGCTGCATTTCGGCTCAGTGGCAAGGATTGCAGCGGCTTCGGAGGAAGACATTGCTGCACTTGTCGGAAAGGCTCTCGCTGCGCGGATTAAGGCTTCACTGGCATAATCCTTTCCTGCCGCCTATCGGCGAGGTCTGTTTCAGACTTGTAAACAGTCAGAGCACCTGAAAACTCTGTCGTCGGAGCACAACCTGTAGATGCATCATTGTCAGAAATTCTTCCAGACCAAATCAGTCTTGCCGGAAACAGTGATTTGGATATTCTTGCCTGCAATCTCAACCAGCATCAGACTTTCGTTATCATTTATGATGTTTACAAAATCTTGATCCCCGCAAGGCTCAATCAAACCGTAGGAGTGATTATGGCCGGACAACATCAGATCCACACCCGCTGAGTTAAGGATAGGAAGAAATTTCTCCCTTATGTGAATGTTCCCGTGCCAATTCCCGGCCATAGGAGGTATATGCAGAGCCACTATCCTGGTCTGGTGACCGCTATTTTCAGCCACGGATTTAAGCCAATCCGCCTGCTTCTCACGGTAAGAGTCGAATTCCGACATACCGCTGTATTCGAAATCCGTATCAGGTTTGTCCTCACCGCAATCCAATATGATGAAGTTGGTCTTGCCAACGTTGAAGTCATAGTAAAAACGCCCGGCACGTGTGGGGAAATAATCGCCCAACTTGTCGGAATAGCAGCCTCGTGTCTCGTGGTTGCCACGGGCATAGACTATAGGAACGGACCTGGCAAAAGCCCCCACACAAGCATCAATCAGCTTCGAGTAGATTTGCCCGTCACCGTTCACGGTGGAAAGCATATCTCCATTCAGGAGCACGAAATCCAGTTTGGAAACATCTATGCCTGAGAAGAGTTCTCCTATGCGTTCCGGATTTTCGTGTATGTCATTTATCACCGCAAAACACACATTATCGGCATCGGAGCTGAATGTGCGGAAATGCGTGGGACCGTCATAATTAGCACTGGAAGCCACAGTATTCCCGAAAACCATATTCCCGTAATCGGCATAACTGACCGTCTCTTTTGAGAATATCCTGTAAAAGTATTCAGTCCCGGGCTTTAGGCCTTCCAGTCTGACACAGTGCAGAGTATCCAGGACCCTTCGTCTGCCGTCTTTGCTGTCATAGGCAACGGGATGATATTTAGAATAAAAGGTATTGCCCACATATTCGTCGTATTCAACCCACGCCATAGCAGGTTTGTCGGTCTTCCACATTATAGTGACTCCATTCTCCGACATATCTGTGAGCCAAGGACCGTGAGTGATTCTGATCTGTGCCGCGACAGGCAGCTGGAGCGATAAAAGCAAAAAAAGTAGATACCGTTTCATAATCTTGTCCATTAGTGTCCAGTCAAAGGGTGACCGGAATTGCTTCCAGTCACCCTTAAAAAATATCTGAATTTTTCATAAAAACGAGGGATTTCAAGGCCCGCGACGATGTCAAATACCACAATAACCTGACGGTTGTGAGGATTTTGACGAGGAGCAAAACGCAGAAATCACCGTTTTTATGGAAAATTACTTGCGCTCGCGACGGTCACGACGGTCCCTTCCGCCACGGTTTCCACCGCGGTTCTGGTTGCCGCTCTGTGCCTGCTGTGCTGCTATGCCTGCGTTAGGTGAGAGGTCTTTCTTGCCGTAAACCTCACCGTTGCAGATCCATACCTTGATACCGAGTACACCCACCTTGGTGTGAGCCTCTGCAAGTGCATAGTCGATATCTGCACGGAATGTGTGAAGCGGAGTACGACCCTCTTTGATCATCTCGCTACGTGCCATTTCAGCACCACCCACACGACCGCTGATCTGAATCTTGATACCCTCGGCACCAACTCTCATTGTTGACGCGATTGCCATCTTGATTGCACGACGGTATGAAACACGACCCTCAATCTGGCGTGCGATTGAATCAGCCACGATACGAGCATCAACTTCAGGCTTCTTCACTTCGTAGATGTTGATCTGAACATCCTTTGAAGTAACCTTCTTGAGCTCATCCTTGAGCTGGTCAACAGCTGTGCCGCCTTTACCGATGATCACACCTGGTCTTGCAGCGTGGATAGTCACGGTGATGAGTTTGAGGGTTCTCTCAATCACGATCTTGGAAAGCATAGCCTTCGCAAGACGGGTCTCGAGGTATTTGCGGATTTTATAGTCCTCAGCTATCTTCTCCGCATAGTTACCACCACACCAGTTAGAGTCCCAACCACGGGTGATACCGATTCTGTTGCTGATAGGATTTGTCTTCTGTCCCATAATTTATTCCTCCACTGTTGTTGGTTTCTTCACATCGAGAATGACAGTAACGTGGTTGGAACGCTTGCGGATCCTACCGGCCCTTCCCTGCGGACAAGGACGGATTCTCTTGAGTGTGCGACCCTCATCAACCATAATGGTCTTGATGTAAACATTACCGTTATCGAGTTCTTTTGAATCCTCCGGATTCTTTGCCTCCCAGTTTGCGATCGCAGAGCGAACGAGTGTCTGAAGGCTTACAGAAGCGTGCTTCTTGGAGAATTTCAAAATATCAAGGGCACGGTTCACTTCAACGCCGCGGATGATGTCTGCAACCAGACGCATTTTGCGCGGTGATGTAGGAACGTCATTGAGCTTAGCAATAGCTGTCTGCTTCTTTATTTCTTTTTGCCTCTCGGCCATCAATCTTTTACGAGCTCCCATAATCTCTTTTTCATTTAAAATTATTTACGATTGCCCGAATGGCCTCTGAATGTTCTTGTCGGTGCGAACTCGCCGAGTTTGTGACCAACCATATTCTCAGTGACATAAACAGGAATAAACTTGTTTCCGTTATGAACTGCAATGGTGTGTCCGACAAAATCAGGAGAGATCATACTTGCACGTGACCAAGTCTTGACAACCTCTTTCTTGGTGCTTCCCTCATTCATAGCCAGGATTCTCTTTTCGAGAGCTTCCTGAATGTAAGGACCTTTTCTTAATGAACGACTCATAATCTCTAAAGTTTTATTCCGTTATTTCTTCCTTCTTTCAATGATGAACTTGTTGGAAGTAGCCTTAGGATTACGTGTCTTGTAGCCCTTAGCCGGCATACCCTTACGTGAACGTGGGTGTCCACCGGAAGCCCTTCCTTCACCACCACCCATAGGGTGATCTACCGGGTTCATCACAACACCACGGTTGCGAGGACGACGGCCAAGCCATCTTCTGCGTCCTGCCTTTCCGTGTGATTCAAGGATGTGATCCGGATTGGAAACGGTACCTACCGTTGCCCTGCAGGTAACAAGCACCATTCTGGTTTCGCCTGAAGGCAGACGAAGGATGGCGAAGTTGCCCTCACGAGCAGCGAGCTGAGCATAAGTTCCAGCTGAACGTACCATAGCGGCACCCTGACCTGGACGAAGCTCAATGTTGTGAACGAGTGTTCCAAGAGGAATCTCAGCGAGAGGAAGAGCATTTCCGACCTCAGGAGCAACTCCTGAACCGGATGCGATTACCTGACCCACTTTGAGTCCGTTAGGCGCGATGATATATTTCTTCACGCCGTCTTCATACTGAACGAGAGCGATACGTGCGCTACGGTTCGGATCGTATTCGATCGTCATTACGGTAGCCTTGCAATCGTCTTTGGAACGGAGGAAGTCGATGACACGGTACATTTTCTTGTGACCGCCGCCGATGTAGCGCATAGTCATCTTACCCTGATTATTACGTCCGCCAGAGCTTTTGAGAGGCTCAAGGAGTGACTTCTCAGGTTTCTTGCAGGTAATGTCGTCAAAAGCGCTGATTACCTTATTTCTCTGACCGGGAGTTACCGGTTTGAATTTTCTAACTGCCATGACTTTTTACCTTAAATATTACTGTAGAAATCAATCTTATCCTCGCCGGCAAGCGTCACGATGGCTTTCTTGAAGTGGTTTGTGCGACCTTTGAGCACACCTGCTTTGGTGAAGCGGGATTTCTTCTTTCCGTGATAGTTGATGGTGTTGACATCGGCAACAGTCACGTTGTAAGCCTGCTCCACAGCGGCTTTTATCTGAATTTTATTGGCGTCACGATCAACGATGAAGCCATAACGGTTCAACTTCTCGCCCAGAACCGTCATCTTTTCAGTTACTATTGGCTTAATTAAAATACTCATCTTGATTAGCGTTTGATTCTTGAAGCGAGAATGTCCTGCACGCCGTCAACAAGCACGAGTGAATTTGCATTCATAATCGCGTAAGTGTTGATTTCGTCCACAGTGATGACCTTTACTTCAGGAAGGTTGCGTGATGAAAGATAAATGTTGTCGGAGTTGGACGGGAGTACGAAAAGCACTTTCCTGTCTCCGGCCTTGATGTTGCCGAGAATCTTAATGAACTCTTTTGTCTTAGGCGCATCCATAGCGAACGGTTCAACCATAACGATGGCCTGATCCTGAGCCTTGTATGAAAGGGCAGAGAAACGGGCAAGCTGCTTGAGCTTCTTGTTGAGTTTGAAACCGTAGAAGTGAGGTTTAGGACCGAATACACGTCCACCGCCCACGTAGATGTTAGCCTTGAGGGAGCCGTGACGTGCACCGCCTGAGCCCTTCTGACGGATGAGTTTCTTGGTGCTGTAAGCCACCTCGCTGCGGTCCTTGGTCTTGGCATTGCCCTGACGCTGGTTTGCAAGGTACTGTTTTACATCAAGATAGATTGCGTGGTCGTTAGGAGTGATTCCGAAAATCTCGTCATTGAGGACAGCCTTCTTTCCAGATTCAGTTCCGTCAATCTTTAATACTGATAATTCCATAGCTTAGTCCTCCAAAATTACATAAGAACCTTTGGCTCCGGGAACAGAACCTTTGACAACGATGAGATTGTTCTCAGGGATAAGCTTGATAACCTGAAGGTTAAATACCTTTACCCTCTCATTTCCCATCTGTCCCGCCATACGCATTCCCGGGAATACGCGTGAAGGCCAAGAGCAGGCACCGAGTGAACCGGGGTGACGGAGACGGTTGTGCTGACCGTGGGTGGAACCGCCGACTCCTGCGAAGCCGTGGCGTTTTACAACACCCTGAAATCCTTTACCCTTTGATGTTCCCACAACATCTACGAATGTCGTGTCTTTGAAAACGTCAGCAATGGTGAGTGTGTCACCAAGCTTGAGGTCCTGGGCGAAGTCGGCCTTGAACTCGACCAACTTGCGTCTTGGGGTTACCCCTGCCTTTTCAAAGTGCCCCTGAAGCGGCTTGCTGGTGTGCTTTTCTGTTGTTTCGTCATAGGCAAGCTGTACAGCGGCGTAACCGTCCTTTTCAACTGTACGAATTTGCGTGACAACGCACGGACCAGCCTCAATAACGGTGCATGGAAGATTTTTTCCATCAGCACCGAAAACGGAAGTCATTCCGATTTTCTTTCCAATTAATCCAGGCATTGGTTGATTAATTAATTGATTATAAATATCTTATACTCCGCAAAGCATTTTTGCGGGCTGCAAATATACGATTAATATTTTATTTTTCAATGGATTGCGGAAAATTTTCTAAACAAAAAAGTGACCTCAACTGTATGTCAAGGCCACCTTCTGGAGTCTGCAGAAATGGATGGAGGCATCATTCGATTCTCTTCAAATTGAAGTTTTGCTGTTTGTTATGATAGCCATTGGGATTATTTGATTTTTTGTTAACTTTGTAGATGCATTGAAAACAATGCATTGTAGAAAGATAAGCAGAGAAAAATTTTAGAAACATAATTTAGTTTTCTTTTACCGTTATCCAGAAATCCCCAATTTCAAAAATCAACGGGTAAAAGAAGACCGTGTCGTTTGGCGCGGGTCTTCTTGTCGTTGATTGGGTATGGGGATACCTTGGATAACACAAGTCGGTCTGCGCCATTTGTGTGTAGTTCAACTTGACTTCAAGGAAAACCGCTAAACACGACGAGGAATATATGTTCAAGGTTATATGGGATCCGCAAAGTAATGGAGTTCAATTGACGATGTCATCAAAAGGTGATGCGTTGAATGTTTCTCCTAGACCTGTCTTCTGGGAAGAACTTGACCTGTTGGGTCTGAATAAAATGGGGTGGATTTATCCTCACGTAGATGAACCGTTGCTTTGGGCATGTGATAGGAGATATTTCTATAAAGGAGATTTCGTTCTTGAAGTAAAGGGCGGTAATGTCTTCGATGCCCCTACCGTAATTCAACAAGATGGTTTTGAATCTTTGATTCTGTCACCGGTTGATATGGAACGCCTTCACACCCTCAATGAAGATACGATGTTCATCATTGAGCACGAGGCAATGGATTTCATCAATCAGACATATCGTAGATATAAAAATATTCGAGAGGTTTCACAGAATAATCCATCATTGGATTTTCAAAGGCTAGCAAGCAATCTCACCAAGAAAACAAAAGAAGAACATGTAGTTGTAAAAGAAGACTGTGATTCTTTTGATATTATGCCCTTGAGTAGAGCAGAGGAACTTGGTAAATCTCCAATCCTGAATAATGACATAGAAATGTATATTGCGTCATTTTCAGGTGGAAAAGATTCTCAAGTAATGTTAGATTTGGTTTCAAGAGTTATTCCAGGAGAAGATATAATTGTCGTGTATTCTGATACTGGTTATGAGTTGCCGACATCATTAGATCTCTATGATAAGGTTGCTAAGTTTTATGTGGAGAAGCATCCAAACATTAAATTCCTTCTTGCAAAAAACCATGAACATGTGCTTACTTATTGGGATCTGATGGGGTCTCCAAGTAATGTTCATAGATGGTGTTGTGGAGTAATGAAAACAGCTCCGCTGTATAGGCTCCTTAAAGAAGAGTCTAAATTAGGAAGGCAACCTCATGTATTATCCTTTATTGGTACACGTGCAGAAGAAAGCGTTAGACGTTCAACGTATTTAAAGGTCGCAAAAGACGCAAAACATACAAATGTTCTTAATGTAAGTCCTATTCTCGAATGGAATACTACAGAGGTTTGGTTATACCTTTTCTTTAATGGATTACCAATCAATCCTGCTTATAGAAAGGGACTTGGTAGAGTTGGATGTGTAATTTGTCCATTTGGTTCAGACTGGAATGACTATTTGTGTAATCATATATTTCCTGATACAGTTAAACCATTTCTGGATAAGGTACGCAAAATGGTAATTAAGGGCGGTGTCAAAGATGTTGAGAGTTATATTAAGACTGGCAATTGGAAGATACGCGCTGGTGGTAAAGGATTTGAAACGAAATCTAAAGTAAGTATTATCAGTACCCTGCAATCACCTGATTTCAAGGCATTATTGACTTACCCAAAAGAGAATATTTTTGAATGGATAAAAGTATTAGGTAAATCGTCTTGGGATAAAGAGGGATATGTCTATAATGGACAGATTAAGTACAATCGAGAAATAATTTCCATGCGCCTTACCTTTGATGATAATAATCATACGATACTCGTAGAAGCTTTTAATGTTCTTAACAACCCATTTTTCATAAGTCACCTGAAACGGGTTCTATACAAGACTACATATTGCGTACATTGTGAGTTATGCGAGGTTGAGTGTCCTACAGGCGCTTTAGATGTAGTCCCGATAGTTAAAATAGATAATAATAAATGTGTGAGATGTCGTCGTTGTCTTGATTTTAAAGATGATGGATGTATTTCTGCTAATTCACTTAAACAATCAGAAGGTATTAAAATGGCAACACAAAAAGACAAGAAAACTACTATTAACCGTTACAACAATTTCGGTTTTAGGGAAAAGTGGCTACAGTTTTATATGGAGCACGTCGATACATTCTTTGACAATGATGATCATGGAATCAACAAAGAGAATCAGATGAATCCATTCCTTAATTGGATGAGAGATTCTGATATCCTAAAAACTGATTCTAAAGAAATTACTGAAATCGGAAGACTGTTTGCAGAGAAGTATGGAATCAGGGCAGATGTAATCTGGGAAATCATATGGATTAATCTTACTTGTAATTCAGAAATATGTAATTGGTATGCTTGTAATATCGCTTATAATAAGTCGTACACAAAGGCTGAAGTAGAAATGATGATGGAAGCATCATTGGGCATGTATAGTGGTTCTGTCCGTAAAAATGCACTTGGCTCTTTGCAAAACGCCTTTGTTTCCTCTCCATTAGGAGATAGGATTCACGTAGGTGTAATAACCAAGGAGAATAATAAGCCGGTCTTTAGCCGACTGCCATTTAACGATATTTCTCTTGTGGCGGTTGCATATTCTCTATTCCGCTATGCTGAACGTCAGAACCGTCATATTTTGACTGTCTCAGAATTCTACGATGAGAATCAAAAAGAAGGAATCTATCGCCAGTTCGGTATAAATAGGGATTCCTTTGAGAGACTGCTGTTGAGTCTTCAGGAGGAGGGTAATCACGTGCTTCGTGCTGAACTTAATATGGGTCTTGACAATATCATTCTTCGTGAAGACCTCAAGTCGATTGATATTCTTAAGATGATGCTCTAAAACTTAATCACTATGGCAACCAAGTATTCTGACTATATAAAGATGCAGGATTTCCTGCCGGTCTATGACATGACTGATGAAACGCCTGATATGTGGCGTACATTTATCCCGACCAAACAGTTCTGTGACTTACTGCAGCGCAGTATAACAGCCATTACTTCGAGCGATATAAGCAAACGTCGTTCGATGTGGGTACGCGGTACTTTCGGTACGGGTAAGAGTCACGCAAGTAGTGTTGTGCGACACTTGCTTTGTGATCCATCAGAGCAGATTGACGGTTATATTCAGAGTATCCCTAACGAGGCTACTCGTGCACAGTTGACGGCAATCCGCAAACAAAAGAGGTATTTTCCGGTTGTATTGAAAGGCGTTGAAGGAGCATATAATATTCCTCGTTTCTCATTGTCAATCCAGCGTGAGACAAAGAAGGCTTTGGTTGCTGCGGGATATCCCGATCTTATTGTACGTTCGGATTTTGATGAAGCCATCCGTTGGGTGGAGAGCCATGAGAACCGAATTCCTGAGCTGCTAGAAAATAATGATGAGCTTGCGTCAGAAGCATCAAATTACACAAAGCTGCTGACTAAGCTCAGGAATAATGATATTGATGTATTCATGCATCTTGAAGAAGCATTGGCAGCGGATAAGACTTATCTGACAAGTGATAGTATAAGTGAGTGGTTGGTGGAAGTTGAGAAGGAGATTGAGAAGGCTGGTATCGCAGACGGTTTGATTATATTCTGGGATGAGTTCACGAGCGTGATGGATACCCTGAAAAGTGATAGAATCAATGTGCTTCAGAATATTGCAGAGAAATCACAGAACAATAATGTCTTCCTTTATCTGATTTCGCATCGTACTGAGAGCTCAAGTCTGGATGCAAAGGGCAAAGATATCACAAAGATGAGCGACCGATATGATAGTGTTGATTATCAGATGGATGAGATCTCAACTTATCTGATTCTTCGTCATACGTTCAGTATTCCGGATATGATGAAGATGAATATCTCAACTTGGGGTATCAAGGATAAAATTGACAAGAGTGTATATAATTATCTTTGTGAGAGCAATAATCAGGACGAGAAGGAACATATTCAGAATCTGTTCCCTCTGCACCCGTATACTGCCTTCCTCTGCTCAAAGATGGCAAATATCATGGGTTCAGCGAACAGAAGTGTCCTGAAATTCATGAATGATGAACATCACGGTTTTAAGCAGTTCATCAATGAGCCGACGAATTATGACCAGAAGATGATGCTCACTGCGGACTGGCTATGGGATTTCTTCTATTCCGAGTTTATAAACGAGCCGCTTTGTGCAGCTTTCACTAATGTGTATTCATCACACGGAAGCAAAGTAGATGCAATGGGTGATGATTATAAGCGTGTATTTAAGGTTATCCTATTGCTGAACGCTCTTAGTGTAAAGTTCAAGAGTTCGCCTGAAAAATACGCTCCGAATGACAAAAATCTCAAGTATATTTTCTCTGGAGACCGCTGTGAGGAGAAGATGGATGTTATTCTTAATTGGCTGGATGAGACAAAAATCATAGCAAGGGATATCTTTGGAGAGTTTAAGATTTCAGTGTCGTCTTACAACCCGGCTGAGATTACGAAGGAAAAGAACGCAGTTGCCAGCACCTATAAGACCGCTGTCGAATATCTTAGATATAATGATAAAAGCAGGCAGGAAATTGAGAGAATTTTCATGGTAGGAGAACGCTTGATGCGTAAGTGTGAGCCACAGTTCTATGCTTGTGAAGAAGCGGAGGCGGTTCTTCGTAGTAAGCTGAATAAGTACACTCGTGAGAAACCTAACTACCTTCATGTTGCCTTGTTCTTCTCTATTACAGATGAAGTAAGGGATATTATGGAAAATAGGGTGAAAGCCTTTTCGGAAGAGTTTGAAAACACGATGTTTATAATTCCTTCGGAAGTGTTTACGCCAACTGCTCAGACTCATTTCATCGATGCAGTAGCGCAGTCCAATGTGAGTCGTTCACATTTCAATACCGATGATGCAAGCCAGTTTGAAAATGCTGCCAAGGAATATGTGGCCAAGTGGAAGAATCGTATGAGCGGGGGTACATACACAATGTATTTCAATGGCAAACGTTCGAGTGAAGGTATTCTCAGCAATATATATAGCGTCATAAATAAGAAGTTCAGTGTTCAGGTATTCCCTTATGGAATGGAGAGCGTCAGGACCTTGCAGAGTGAGGCAATGACTTATTTTGCAAATAAAAACTTTAAGGCTCTTTCTCTTCAAATGTTGCAGAAGCGAACTAGGGATGAATTATTGTTGTTTGGAGGCTCTGTGCGACCTACAAAACAAATTTTCCTAGAAGGAGAGAATAATCTCATTACCGAAACATGTGAATTGACAGATGCCGCAAAAGCCGGTAACTCATGGCTTAATGTAGTGTGCAAAGAATTGGATCTTCTTATTGAATCAGCGAAGAAGAAATATGCAGATAGGTTTTCGTTGAGTGACATACTTGCACCGTTAATGCGCCCTCCATTTGGAATGTTTGCCAACCCTGCTAATTACGCGATTCTCGGATTTGCTCTTAGAAAACACAAAGACGACCTTTTCAATCCAAGTACATCTCAGCCTGTCGGTGATGAGAAACTCAATGATATGATTGAAATTCTGCTCAAGATGTGGGATGGTGGAGTAAGCGAACCAAGTAACAAACTTCTTCTTCGTTTCGGTTCTGTGGAAGAACGTAATCTGACAAGCCTTCTGGGCGAAGTCTTTAACTTGAGTATAGTCAGAGGCGTAAGCATGAGTGATTTGAAGAGTCTTACATACGCAAAGTGGTGTATTACAGAGTTTTGCAAGCAGGTTGCTAGATATCCGCTGTGGTCACTCCTGTATTGCGATAAGATCAAGGAAAAAGAAAATTGCAAGAAGGCTATAAGTGACCTGATATCATTGTTCAATCAGGATAGTTATTCACTTCCGAAGATAAAGGAATTGCTTAAGGATATTAAAAATGACCAGATTGACTTATATGTTCTTCTGACGAACAATCAGAATTACAAAAATGGTTTCAATAATTTCATACATGGTATTGAGGATGTTGAACTAAAGGAAGAGTGGCTTGGTGAACTTGAGGAAGATTTGTCTCATATGCAGTCGGAGATTGCATTCCGAAGGGAGGAGGATGTAAAGTCTCGTGTAATGTCATTCTACATCAATAAGATTAAAACTCCAGCGCATCCTGTATCTCCGCCAATTGATCCATTTGACCCGGATCAGCCTGTAGTTCCAGTGACACCGGTATTTGTTCCAGCTCAGGACCAGATCAGAAAGGCGAAGAACCTTGTAAAGGAGCAAACTATGCCAAGTATGATGTGGCAAAAAGTAGTCCTGGATATGATTGAGAGTCACCCCGAAGTTTCTCAGTTTGTGATTGATTATCTTGGCAGTTAAAAGTCAAAGCATATGGATTCGGCAGAGAAAGTGATTGTTTTCAATTCGTTTGAAGACCTGAAACAGGAGATAATCCGAGATAGGGATACTCGTGACATGCTTGCTCAGCGCTATGCTGTACGCTTCATAATGCTCAACAACTTCAACGAATTCAAGAAGTTGGCAAAGTTTATGGCTGATATAGATGTTGAGCCGATGGATTTGGAGAACCTTATTAGCGAGGGTGAGGATGACGAGTGGATTACAAAGGATACATTAAAAGATGCCATAAAATCGTGTAATGAGTCCACATTTGTAACTCCATTCTCTGAATTGGTACGTTTTTATAATGATGATGATTTTAGAGGATTCTTTAATGAGATAATGCTTTTGGAGGATATCCATAATCCTCAGAAACGTATTTATGTACCGCTGATTGGACTACAAAATCGTTTTACTGATTTCCTGAATCATTTTGCGCGTATAAAAGAAAGTGCTCCAATATGGCGATATGATGCAGAAGCACAGTCTGTGGAGGTGTTCTTTGCAAAGTTTAAAGATTTCACATTGCCGAATGGTGCTGTTCAGTGTCAGTTGGATTCCTTAAGAGAGTGGCTCAAGTTCTGGAAGGTTCAGGCCCCTCAGAAGAGAATCGTATGTACATCGAGGCCGATTGCTGCAAAATACAAGTATTCAAGGCCAGACAACATTTTCAACTTTACGAGGATTGAAAATGCTCACAAGTTTATGACTTGCTTTTTGGATCTTAATTTCCCATTCGAGTACAAGGATGCTGATAAGGTCTTTTGGGAGGATATGTTGAAACATATTGACAAATCTGCCTTATCATCGTTCTCTTTCAAATCATTTGTTCCGGCGTACTTTAATCGTGTAAAGTTTGATGCAGGAGATATAATTCAAGAGTGGTCAGATGTCGAGAACCGTGCATTTGACCGTTGGTTGTTAATGAATTATATCTTACATACAGAGTTCGGAGAAGAATATCCCTATATCCGTTTGTGTGTAGATGCAATAATGGATCTTACTGATGCGAACGAGTTGATTAAGATGATAGCGACACGTATCGTGTATAATGTACCTGCAAATCTACGTGAACAGTATGCCGAGGAGAGGAGAAGAGTCATAGTTTACAACCATATGATTTTTGAAAATGTGTTGGTCCGCAGTGAACAGGATTGGCTATTTGAGAGAACCAAGGAGATATTCCAGGAATCAGGCGACTTGCATCAGGCAATTGACATCTGCACCGGCATATTTGATTTTGAGAAGAAACTTTTGATGGGATGGTATGTTTATCATCCTGAAAATAAGCGACTTCAGAAAGCAATTAAGGATTTCTATCCTGATTTCGATGCTTATTGTTTGACGAAAACACCTTCTCACTTTGATTCTTCTAATCAATGGGTGATAGAATATATCAAGCAATATAAGCAGGCCAAGATGGAAGATAAATATCTGCCTGGTATTAATGATATTATAAAGACTAAAAATGCTTCTGCCTCTTCGTTCTACCAATGGTATTATGAATTTGACAGTTCTCATAATTTGTTGGCAGAGATGCAAAGCAACCCGGTTTATCGACCAGACAAAGTATTTTGGATTGATGGGCTTGGAGTGGAGTTTTTATCATATATTTTGTATGTCATAGAACAGGAAAAGAGCAATCTTAAGGTAGTGCGATCACAGATAACACGATCCGACCTGCCATCATCAACGCACCATAATAGATTTGAAGGAGAGAATGTGGCTAAATTTGGTGAGTTGGATGAGTTGGGCCACGATTCTCACGGATACAGGCATTTTGATACTTTGAGAGAAGAATTGCAGGTAATCAGGAAGATTATACAGGAAATTGTCAGCACGAGCAAGAAAGAGAAATGTACTGTAGCGATTGTGTCTGACCACGGATTAAGTTGTCTTTCTCGTAAAGCGCCGTCGAAGAAGTATGACGGAAAATTTGAACACGAGGGAAGATACATAAAGACAAGTGATGATGCTATTTCTGATTCAGATTATCTGGTTCACTTGAACGAGAGTGATGGACAGAAGTATAAGGTTGCACTGACACATTCATCTCTTTCTAAGATCCCTACTCATCAGGTACATGGTGGATGCACTCCCGAGGAGGTGCTTGTACCGTTTATACTGCTCTCTAATAAGGATGTGGCTTCTAATGTTAGTTATAAGATTGATGCCGTTGGTGAGGATATTATGCTGTCTAATCCGCTTGTGAGGTTGTCTATTATACCTGAGCCTGCTGGAGTTTCACTCACTTGCGAAGGTAAGACATACAAGATGAATCGAATCGGCACACATTGGACTGCTGAACTTGAGGGAATTACAGAAGGTTCGCATTTTATTGAAGTGAAACCTGACGGGGCTGGCGGCAAGGAAATGAAAATCAATGTCGTGGGAGTCAGTGGTAATATGGATATAGATGATATGTTTGACTTATAGGATATGAGTGATATAGGAAATAAAATTAAGGAGGTGTTCGGCTCAGCTGCCGTTTATAAGGATCCTGCAAATTACGAGGTATTTAATGGAAGAAATCTGCCATCCTTTGTCAAGGATTATTTGATTTCCACGCATATTGCTCCTGATGGGTCTTTCAGGCGAGAGGCTTTGACAAAGTTCCTTGATGCACATATCCCTAAGGATAATAGTGCAATATTGGCTCGCCTTAGAAGAGGTGAAACATTAACTTTGCTTACTCGCTTCGTGGTCTCGACAAGCCTAGCTCAAAACAAGACAAGTTTTCAGATACCTGATATGGGAATCAAGGCAACTGATACTCTCATTCCGGATTATCTTATAGAAGAGTATCCTGACGACTTGATCGATGGTGAGAAATGGGGCATAATGAAGATTGTTTATATTGCTCCTTCAGAAGGTGCTCGTGGATATGTGGAAATGGTGAAGTTCAAGCCGTTTCGTCCAATGGAGAAGCTGGATATCAACTATTTCCGAAATTGCAGGACCAGATTTTCATTGGAAGAGTGGATTGATGTACTCATTTCTGCAATGGAGTACACTCCTTCTACATTCAGCAGTATAACACAGAAGTTGGAATTCCTGACCAGACTGCTTCCATTTATAGAACCTCGTTTGAATTTCATTGAACTTGCTCCAAAAGGTACTGGCAAAAGTTATGTGTTCGGAAATTTGTCCAAGTTCGTGTGGTTGGTGAGTGGGGGTAAAGTTTCTCGTGCCAAGTTGGTATATGATAAGTCAATCAAGGCGCCGGGTATTATGCGTTTCTATGATATGGTTGCATTTGATGAGATTCAGACCATTACATTTTCGGATAATTCTGAAATGCAGTCTTTCTTGAAGAATTATTTGGAGTATGGTAGGGCTACAATTGATAATTATGAATTTATGTCGGAGTGTGGCCTGATGTTGCTCGGTAACATCTTGTTGAATGATAGCAATGAACCGATAAGTCATAAATATTTTGAGACATTGCCTGAAGTGTTCAGAGAGTCTGCTTTACTGGATCGTTTTCACGGAATGATCGAAGGGTGGTTACTACCTCGTGTGAATGTCGATATGGCTCTACATGATTGGACTCTGAATGTTGAGTTCTTCTCCGAAGTCCTGCATCAGTTGCGTACAGAATCGGTGTATTCCCATATAGTGGACGATCTCGTGGAGATACCTAATGGGGCTGATATGCGTCATACTAAAGCGGTCAAGCGTACTGCGACAGCATACCTAAAGTTGCTTTTCCCACACGTTAAATCTTCTGAACAAATAGATAAGAGTGATTTTAATGCATTTTGCTTGCAACCAGCTATCCGCAGGCGCGATATCATCCGTCAGCAGTGCAGTAACATTGATGCTGAAACGTCATTCTCTAAGCCAATGCCTGAATATAGGGTAGCTGGTCTCTAAATTTTGTTAAGCTTAGTATATTTATGCTGACTATGACAAAAAATGAGGAATTGAAGCTCGTTTTGGAGATTATGAGTAAATACGATCTCCCAGTTAGTCCTATCTTGGAGTTTGCCATCAGAAATAAAATGGATAATTACTCTGGCGATGATGTGATTATACCTGAGGATAGCTCTAAGGAATCTGATTCAGATTTGATACAATCATCTAAAGTATCCCCTATAGAGAGAACTTTTCAACATAGCAATGTTCTTTTGGAGGAAAAGACTGAGACTGAATATCGAACTCGCGTGTCAGATCCAGCACGTAAGAATCGGAAGAAGACCATTCTTAGAGTTACAAGGCCTGATGGTTCTATAATTGAAGATAGTAAGGCTACAGAAACTCTTGCAATGACGATTCAAGAGATAGGAGTAGAAAAGGTAAGAAATCTGAATCTATCATTGGATGGGATGAATCTTATCCTTATTGGTGAGAATACACTATACCCGTCTCAACAATATTATTTAGGTGATGGATATTATCTTAACACACATAGTTCGACTGAAAGAAAGAAATATCATTTGGAAAAAATGTTCAAAGAACTTGGGATAGAATGGAAAGTGGAAATCGTGTCATCAGAGCGGTAATTCCGATGCTATCTTTCACTGGATGAAGGTCATTCCAGTCCTGTTTTCCATTTGCTTACTGGGCTATCACGCACATTTTGTACGAAAGTCCCGCGTACACTTGCGGCATTCCGTCCCGCACTGGCGCGTTCAACTATGAATTCCTCTCAAATTGGGTATGTTTAACAAAGTTTATGCATACAAGTGTTCTGCATATATCTTGCTTATGTATATTATGTATATGAAATATAATATGCATATCTATTATTTTGTGTATATGGATTTCAAATATATTTTCTATCTTTGCACACGATATGTAGATTATTAGGATATGAATACTGCTGCAATTCCAACAAAGAGAAAGAACATTGACATCCGAGAGGATGTATATCGCTTCCTTTCCATCAAAGCTGCCGCTTCAGGCACCAACCTCAAAAGTTATATTGAGGCTCTGCTCGAAAAAGATGTGGAGGATATGAATGAGTCTGCGACATACCAGTATCTGTGTGATGTCCGTCCCGACGGAGATGTTGTGCTTACAGAGGAAGAGACTAAGGACTTCGAGAACTGGCTTGGTATATGAAGATAAAGTACTCGAAAGATTTTGAGAAATCAGTCCGCAAGTTGTCAGGCAAGACATTGAATTCTGTCAAGAATACGATTCTTGAAGTAAAGAATGCTACAGGTCTGGATGAGATTACCGATTGCAAGAAGCTGGTCGGTTATGACAACGTCTACCGCATCCGCATAGGAAGTCTCCGTGCTTTCCTCATCTTCCACATACAGATTATTGATGACTACGTATTCTTCAAGTACCTTGTCCCGAGAGGTGAAGCCTATGACAAGAAATACAAGGAGAAACTGAGGGAGGATGATAGATAACTCAAGTTTCGCAAATGTTTTCCGTTTTGCTTGCAGCAAAAAAAATTGGATACTTTGCATCTGAGTTGTCGGTTCGGGGAGATTGATTTTTTCGCTAAATACGCGTGATTTTTGTTATTCAAGATATGAGACGAATAGAATGGGAGAAGAGGACGGTGCGGCATATGATTGAATTGTGGTGCCGCGGAAAACATGGTGGGAATACTCTATGTGAAGAATGCCAAACTCTTCTCGACTATTCACTTGCACGACTTGAGCATTGCAGGTTCGGTGAGGAGAAGACCAAATGTCATAAATGCGCTGTGCATTGTTACAGACCTGAAATGAGAGCCAGGATTCGCGAAGTAATGCGCTATAGCGGACCAAGGATGATTCTGTGTCATCCCCTTGAGGCATTGAGGTATTTGATATCGAGATAGTGAAAAAAGTTTTCCGTTTTGCTTACGCAAAAAAATTGGATGCTTTGCAGCATCCAATTTCGAGCGGAAAACGAGACTCGAACTCCGGCAAAAAGCCGGAGTTTTTTACCCTCTACGTAAACCCCCAGTCAGGCATACGCCTGACAGCCCCTCGGGGGCGGTCGCGAGTTCGAGCCTCGTTTTCCGTTTTTCTTACGCAAATAAATGGATGCTTTTCAGC
>JALFGP010000045.1 GCA_022777205.1 Rikenellaceae bacterium | reverse complement strand
ACAATAAGACTATGAAAGAAATCAATATTGCACTTGTCGCTCACGACGGACGAAAGAAAGAACTTATCGACTGGGTGAAGTTCAATTGGAAAATGCTTGCAAAATACAATATCTGGGCAACAGGCACTACAGGAAGACTCATCTCCGAACTCGTTATCGAGGAGGAAGGGAAACTGATACGCCCATTTGAAAAGAAGGTTACAAGGCTTTTCTCCGGTCCGTTGGGAGGAGACCAGCAGATCGGCGCTATGATTGCCGAGCAAAAAATAAATATGCTGATATTCTTCTGCGACAATCTTATTGTGCAAGGACATCAGAATGACGTATCCGCACTGACCAGACTTGCCGCCCTCTACAACATTGCCTTTGCAACAAACAGGACCACAGCGGATATGTTGCTCACCTCCCCACTGGTCGATGATCCTGAATATTCAATCGAGCTCCCAGACTGCATTGCCTCTTATGCCAACAGAAGCTTGAAATAAGCCTCCCACAGGAAATCTGGACTATTCGGATGTGCCTGTTTGAAAGGAAAACACTACATACTGACAATAATATGAAAAGATTTTACACACTGCTGGTTGGCACAGCTTTGCTGACTTCCGGCTTGGCAATGCAGGCCAACGAAAGAATGAACTTGTGGCCCAAGGGAAAGATGCCGGATGCACAGGGGCATCAGATTGCGGCTATGATTGACGCGACGCGACAGGCTGATTTCAATGCAGACAAACATCGTGCTCCCTATCTCGAATGGTTCGATGCTCCTTCTGCCGACAAGCGCAACGGAGGTTGTATGGTGCTGATTTCCGGGGGGTCTTATGAGTGTCTGTATGATGTGGACCACATAAAGAACTGGTCTGAAAAGCTGACTGAGCTGGGCTTCCAATGCGTCAATCTGGTGTACAGGACTCCTCGTCCGCAGGGGATTCCTATTTATCAGACTGCCTGGGAAGACGGACAGAGGGCCATCAGGCTGGTGCGCAGGGAAGCTGCCAAAAGAGGTTATGACCCGGAGAAAATTGGCACGATTTCCATGTCTGCCGGTTCACACCTTGCTCTGCTGCTCGGCACCAGTTCCAGTGTCAGGGCATATCAGCCGGTTGACAAGATTGACTCCCTCCCCTGCCACATAAATATCGCAATTGTCAATGCCCCTGCCTACGGCACCACCGACGGCGAGACCGGCACTCCTGCCTTGCGCGAAGGCTACGGCACTGATGTACAGTTGAGCAAAGTCTTCAGATTCGACGGGAAGACCTGCCCGATGAGCCTTCACCACGGAGGACTCGACCCTTACACCCCGACCACTTCCACTTTGGTTTACAGACAGTTGCGTCGGATGCACATACCGGCAGAACTCCATCTTTATGCAGACACGGGACACACAGTTTTAGGTTTTGAACGGGGAGTTGAATTCCTCCGCCAGATGGGCTGGTTGGGCAAAATAGAAGCCGAAGTACCGTTTATGGATGTCTATGACAGCGACGATGCTCGTGCGGAGGTAATCCGGGAAGACGTTTGGCCCGAAGGAAAGATGCCTGATGCCCAGGACCACCAGTGCAAACCCTATATCGAATGGCACATCCCGAAGAACCTCACAACCAAGGCTATACAGATTATTTACTCCGGAGGATCCTACACCAATAACGACCCGGACGGCTTTGAAGTGGTTCCGGCAAGACGCTATCTGAATGAGAAGGGTATGACCGTGGTCACTCTCAAATACCGCACACCTCGCCCGGAAGGACTTGCCAAGCACACCACTGCCTGGGAAGACTTGCAGAGGACCATACGCATAGTCCGGAGCGAAGCAGCTTCACGCGGATTGGACCCGGACAGAATAGGCATTATGGGCAGTTCAGCAGGCGGTCACCTCACACTTATGGGAGTGACCTCATCTCTGCACAGGTCCTATTGGCCTATAGATGAGCTCGATTGGAAAGTGCCTTGCAACGTGCAGTGGGGAGTGGGCATATATCCAGCCTACGCCTTGACGGACGGAATTGACAATCACAACACTCACGGAGGCAACGAGGATGCTGACATACTCGTACCTGAATTCTCCTTCGACCTCAAGACAGCCCCTATGATTTTCATCCACGGCGATGCGGACGGCTGGGCTGCGATGAATTCAGTCAAATGCTGGGAAAAAATGCGGGCTATGGGCATACAGTGCGACCTGCACACCCTCGCCACCCGCAATCACTGCTTCCAGCACAAATGCTCTCCGGGCACAGGAAGTTACAATCATCTTGACAGAATTTGGGACTTCCTCAAGCGCAAGGGCTTTGTGGATTGATTTTTGCGGCAAAAGCTGAAGGGTTTGGACTGAGGCCTTTTGCTGTGCATCAGGTCAGTCTGAGCATTAAAATTCAGAAATTATGAGAGGAAATTCATTTTTTGCTCTGCTCGCCGGAGCGGCGATAGGAGTAGCGGCAGGAATACTGCTGGCACCGGACAAAGGTTCCGAAACACGTAAAAAGCTAAAGGAAATGGCTGCAGAAGGCGGTGAGAAGGCCAGAGAGGGAGCTGACAAATTGCGTGAGGAAATGGCCGCGCTCAAGGATATGCTCTCAAAGGAAGGCTCCCAGCTCAAGGAAGAGGGCAAGGCCGCCATACTTGCCCAACTCCGCAAACTGGAAAAGGCCCTGAGCGGCTACGAGGATGACATTGAAGAACAAGTAGCGGAAGAAGCCTGATGGACAGCAGATTAACACAACCCGTAGAGGAATTCGGGAAAAGCGCCGGCGAATATATCGACCTCAGAATTGAGGAGCTCAAGCTGAAAACTGCGAAGGGCCTGTCAGTCACTCTCCACCGCATATTGCTTGCAGTGCTTTTCCTCTCTCTCGGAGGAATTGTACTCACGACTGCTGCCTTCGGATGTATTTTGCTTATCGGGCAGTTGATGCACAATTACGCATTGGGAGCTTTCCTGGTGTCGGCATTTTTCCTTGTGCTGCTGATTGTTCTGGTGCTTCTGAGGAAGAAACTTTTCATCAATGGTTTGGTCAAGATGTTCATTGGTCTTTTCTTCGAGGAGAAGGATGAAGAGGAGGAGGATTGAGTATGGACTATTTGAAAATCAAAGACTTGAAGACACTTGAGGCGGCTCAGAAAAAGCTTTCCAAACAGATTGTCAGAAAGGGAAAGGAAGTCAGGAAGAAATACAAAAAAGTAAAATTCGCCTATTCCCCTGCTTCACTGACAGCCAGCGCCATCCACAGTTTTTCGGGAACCATTCCTTTTGACCGGATTGTACTCAATATCTTGCGCAAGGCGATAGAGAAACTCAGCAAGTAGAGAGGAAGTCCGAAGCCTGATTCAGCGACCCCACTTTGCCTACATCCAAAAGGCGCAGCTTGGGGTCGTTGATTCCGTATATGGGGTAGTTCGAAGCGGCCCACAGATAGAAGTCCCTTATGGAGAATTTCGGAGCAGAGCCGGATGAAGTTTCAAGGGCTGTGGAGGACAGGGATGGGCATAGTCCGGAAATATAATCTTCCATAATGGGGAACACGGCATCGCTTATGATATGGATGCCTGAAAATGACAACGCAATGCAATCGGACACGGGTACGTCAATGGCCATAAGCCTCTCCCCTGTTTTGACATTCTCCCAGCCTGCAAGTCGCATATCACATCTCCTGAAAAGAAAATGCCGGGAAGACTCTCTTGGACTGACCAGCAATGTGGCGAGAG
Source organism: Rikenellaceae bacterium (assembly GCA_022777205.1). Classification (GTDB taxonomy): domain Bacteria; phylum Bacteroidota; class Bacteroidia; order Bacteroidales; family UBA932; genus Cryptobacteroides. The sequence goes on along the minus strand of JALFGP010000045.1, from coordinate 532 downwards.
CATCGTCCCTGTGCTGTCCTGAAAGCCATCTCAAATCTGCATTGGAGAGTATGTCCACATTGTGCACCAGAAACGCCCCGCTGCCCTGGAGCAACTCCCTGGCGTGCAGAATACCGCCTCCTGTTTCAAGCAGACAGGCCCTCTCATCGCTCACACGGATATCCATAATATCCTGAACATCAACCCATTCGCAAATCATATCCGCAAAATGGTGCACATTCACCACTGCCTCCCTGAAACCGCTGTCCCTGAGTTTGCGGGCTATGATTTCAATAAGGGGTTTGCCGTCCACAGTCACCAGAGCCTTGGGCATAGTATCGGTCAGAGGCTTGAGACGCGTTCCCAGACCGGCAGCAAATATCATAGCCTTCATAGCACTTCCTCCCCGTCTTGATAAATCCTGACTAGTCCCCGCTCCCTATGGTTCAGCACCACCCGCACCTCCGGATATTTCCCTGCTATGTGTTCTGCAAGCGCCTGAGCACAATAGACCGACCTGTGCTGCCCTCCGGTGCATCCGAAGGCCACAGAA
>JALFGP010000084.1 GCA_022777205.1 Rikenellaceae bacterium | reverse complement strand
CCCTCCACATCCGGACATTCCGGGATGCGTTCATCCATTTCGCCCTTTTCCACCAAATAGCGGTGCAAGTCTGCCTTTACAAAATATTCAAAACCGTTCTCCATTGCAGTCACATTAGAAAGTTGCAAAGGTAGTCATTTTAGAATTATACTGTCAACAAGACAAACAGAGGGACCGGAAAGCCTGGCTTTCCGGTCCCTCCTCCATAGATGGCCAACCTGATTATAATGCCATCTGTCAGTTATTTTTAGTAACCTTTAAGGTAAGATTCTTTGTATCAAAGACAATGGTATAATTACCATATTCGGTCATTTTCCACTTACGGTCACCGCTAGATTCAATCAGAACAGGAGTAGTCGATCCATAAGTAAGTGAATTCCACCACCATGCACCCTCTGCATTAAGTTGTGAATAATACCACTCTCCTTCCCAGAAGCTATCATCCGAGGAGTTTTGACTAATGGTATTTTCTCCGCAAATCTTGAATGTACCGTCCCAACCTTTCGTTGCTGTATCCACATCAATTGTCCAAGTTGCACAACCATTGCCATCAACTGTTGCACTTGGAGCATTAGAATTCGATATAAAATTGATACCTACCAGTTTGTAAGTACTACCCTGACTCAGGCTGAGTGTCATCTTATTATTGACGAGGTCAAGAGTAATGTCATAATATTTATTGTTATACGTTTCCTCTACCATCCACTTTTTGTCAATATTATTTTCAAGACTTCCAATATTGCCAAGTTTACCTACCAGTCGTGTCGAAAATTCTTTTGAAAGAGCATCTACTTTTGCTGTGCCATTATCATGCGTTTCTTTCCACATTACAATCTCGACATTCTTATCATTAACTGGAACTGGCTGAATGGAGAAAGTGTAATCGATATCTTTACCGTCAGTTTTTTTGAATGCAAACTTGAATGCATTTGTATAATACTTTGTCTCACCGCCCTCTTGATAAGATTTGTTGTATATCCGAACTTTTTCAGCCTTGAAAACTCCAGGAGTATCAGTGGCTTTCATCTGAAGAGGTTCGTCCTGACCACCAAAATGATATGATGTGAAATCACTGACAAGATACGGAGCCAAGGCTTCACAAGTCAATTTTCCGGTATTAAAATCAGCTGTGACTTTATAAAGGGCAAAACAATCCACATTGAATTTTTTGTCCGCATCATCTGGAGGATTGTTATAATAAACCATATTGCCATTTCCGTCATTAACATAGCAATACTCATATATACCCTTTCTGGTAAGAAGTTTGAATCCTTGTTCGCCTTTCTGGAGGAACAATTCTGCAGTAAATGTATTGTTTTCTCCCTTTGTCATAGCAACAGCTTTGGAAGCATCCCAACCAGATTCACAAGCATCTCCCACAATATACAATTCAGCAGGGGTATATTTACATTTTGCATTTTCAAGATTAAGTGGAACATCCATTATGTATCCGAACTTAAATACAGCCTCCTTCTTGGATTCGAATTCATACAGGCCTTTGTCTGTGACCACAGTGTACGTGTTCTTCAAAGCTCTCTCGGGAAGAACAGAAGCATAAATACCCTTAGCACCTGATATTGTTTCTGGTGTGATATAATCCCCACTAACAGAAACTGTCACAATGTCCCCTTCATTTGCATATGGTTCACCGTTAAGAACATTAGTGCCTCCGTTCACAAAATACAAACCGGACGGTTTTTGGGCGCTCTTAATGGAAATGGACTTTACTTTTTCTCCAGGCTTTCCATAAACCAGGAAACGGATATAAGAACCTACAACTTTATAATAAGTAAGACCTGGTGTATCGAGATTTTTTGGATCTAATTTAAGCATTTCCTTGCTTACAACAGCAAAATTGTCGCTGGATTTACCCACTCCCGAAGTTTGATTCGGATCAACCGAAAATGGAATTCTTATATAAGGATTATCTCCAGTTGTAACATTTACGTCAGAATGATATGGATAGAAAAACTTGAAGGAACATTTATGGTGTTCAGCATTTAAATTAAAACGGAATGATGCTTGAGTCGACTCTTTATTATTATTTGAATCATTGAAGGGATAGATTTTTTCCAATGGTTCAGACTCTTGACGAATATAATAGTCATCATAAATACAAAATATTCCGGCTTTTCCACCAGTCTGCCAAATAATTCCATCGTTATCGTCATAAGTAGCTCTCGTGATTGCATCATTACTTGGCGAAACATTTATTGTCAGATAATTACCTGAATTTTCAGGTTGACTTGTCGGTTCAATGCTCTCCTTAGCGCAAGAGAACAGAAGTGGCAGCAGTGCTGCAGCAATAAGTTTGTTTGTTTTCATAGTGCACAAAGGATTAAGCGAATTCATCATCTTGACCACCGTAGTTGATTTCATAGAAGCTGTTCTTCTGAGTGGTCTGGCTCAGACAAGCTGTCTCTATCTGGCAGGTGAATGACCTGAGAAGAGGCGAATCATATATTTGTTTCTCGACCATAATTTATTGAATATTAAATGGTTATTATTTGCAATATTTCTTTTGACACAAATTTATCAAGAATACAAGATGCGACATAAAGTATCCAGAGGTGCTTTTCTATATATACACACTACCTCAATTTGAGTCTCATCAGTTTCACTCCGTGCGGAGGAATCCAGAAAGCAAATTCGCTCTCGGTTTTGAGGCCGTCGGATTCATTTTTATTGTTGAGATACTCCCACCACAGATTGTGAACCTCGACCTGCTGCGCATTGATTCCCAGTTCTGCGAAAGTGGCCTTGCGCTCTGCCCAGTCATCGCCCCTGTTGAAATAAGCCACGATATGATCGCCGTCAGGCATCACTCCGTGCCAAATCTGGGATTTCACATCATTGATATCATGCGACAAAGGCTTGCAGATGCAATGCTGTTTCAGGATTTCAAGAACTTTCTCATTCTGGAGATACTTCAGTTTGTCACCTATCATTTCAGGACGGTCTGTAGGCTTGAGACCTGCTCCGGCAACGATGTCGATGGTAATTTCGGTCATACATTCATCATCGGTGAGAGTATTGAGCCTTATGAAGTCACCGTCCGGCATTGCTGTGTCAGGTCCTGTGAACTGGGACCAGAAGACGAAGCCATCAAAGATATTGGCGCTGCTCGGCCACCATCCATTCACCCTGTCCCAGCGGTTGATTCCTCCCCAATCCCAACTGGAAACGTGTCCCCAGCCTCCATCGAATGTATCCGCACTGAAACGGAACTCATTGACTTTCTGAAGTTCCAGTTCTCCGCAGTTGGTGAGGTTAGGCATCACTATGGATGTGAACACTCCATATCTCTGGGCGGACTCGCAGATATAGTCCAGAGCAAGTTTGTACTCTTCCCTGCCGTAGCACTTGTTAGGCATTACGCCTGCACCATCACCGGTTTCGAAGAGGCACATAAAGTCCATACGGATATAATCCACACCTAAGCTCTTGTAGTATTTGAAGAAGCCGTCGATAAATTCCCTGCAGCCTTTGTGGCTCGGTACCGCCCAGGGGAATGAATCTTTGCTCTCAGGCTTTCCGACCTTATCCGAACTGTTGTATTTCAGGGAACCGAGTTTTGTGCCGGTGCCATAGACATAGTAATTGTCATCGCCGTGAATCCAGAGCGGGTTGTCATAGATTCCGAGTTTGAGGCCCCTCTCGGCACACATTTCCACAAGACGGGTTAATTTGTTCTCGCCGTAGTGGGTCATATAGCCGCGGGACTCTTCCGAGTTGTCGGACGTCATTGCCATAAAACCGTCTGTGACAATCATATCGTAGCCGTATGGCAGGAGGTTGTCCGCAACAAAATCAATAGTTCTCTTCCACTCTGCCTCAGTCATATTGATGGCCGCATTGACATTCTTTTCGGCCTCGCGGCAGTATTCGTAGATGGAATAGTAGAGTTTCGGAGCATAGGTGTGGATTTTGCCGTCCACAGGGACCAGCTCCATATCTCCGCCTTTGAAATCGTTAGGAGTCCAAGACGGCTTCTTGTCCTTTGCGCAGGAGGAGGCAGCTGCAAGAAGGATTGCAGCCGCCATTATCATTTGTTTGAAATTTCTGAACATCATTTCTTCTGGGCTCTCATTTGCTTGTTAATGGTGTCAACTTTCAGGATGTAGTCTCCCACTTCATAATCCTCAACCTTCCACTTATGGTCATACGCGTCTTTCACAACCTCAATCTCGTGAATATTGCTGTAGTTATTGGTAATTGGCATCAATCCGTCAGGCCGCACAACCTTTGGCATTATGAATGGAATTTCATATGTACTCCCGGCAAGCGGGAACTTTAACTCACCTTGCTTAAGAGATCCCTCAAAAACAAATACCTTCTCATTCCTGTCATAATTCAGTTTCAGGGGGAAAGGAGTTGTCCAACCGGCAGATGTCGCGCTTCCGCAAATCCAAATCTCCCTGTAAGGCAAAGCATCGTGAAGTTTCTCGAAACTGATGGTCATATTCTCGATGTCCAGAGTGATGTTGTACTCTCCAGCATCTGATTCGTTGACCTTCCACTTCAAGTCCGGATAACCGGTCTGAAGAAGCTGGACGCTTGCATTGGAAAGAGGTGCATTCTCACTCATAGGCATAAGATATGGGCGGGAAAAACCTTCTCCGCCAAAAGTCAGCGGGAACTTCATTTCCCCAGGGAAGAGGATTCCGTTCCACTTCTTGATTTTTCCGCTCTCATCAGAAGCAACCATCTCCGGCATACCGCCGAGCGTCCAGCCATTTATGTCGGCATCTCCGAGCATCCAGATCTGAGGTCTGGCAACGTTGATGCTGCGGTTTTCATAATTCAGTCCGAAAAACCACAGTCCCTTTTCGGGCACAGAGATATTCTTGGAGTAAGAGCCTGAAACACATCTTACATCGGAAGGATTTTCCACCACGATAAAGGCCATATTGTTCACAAATGGATAAGTCTGGCCGCCGATCTGGATTTGGATTTCCTCCTGCCGGCAGGTCAGCTCGAAAGTGACCTTAGACACCTCAGGCTTCTCATATTTCTGAGTTTCAATGGATTCTGTCTCGACAAGAGTTGCAATCACCTCTGCCTCGACCATCACTTTTGTACCGTCCGTAATGTCCCAGTCATCGAGGAAGCCCTTGAGCTGCGAAGGTGAGAAGGATATGCTGTTGACTCCTGTCACGTCAACCTTCGGAATGGATGTCTCGAAATTGTTTCCGGAAATGTCCATTTTGAAAGAGTAGCGTACAGTTCTTCCCTGGGCAGCATAACCGCTTGTGTTCCAGGAAAATGTCACTGCTGTCTGCTCATCAGAGAAGAAAGTAATCTCTACGGACTCTTTCGAAACATTCAAGTGCATCTGGTCTTCCGGAGTGGGAAGTTCAATCCTCACTGATTTCTCACAGGAAACCAGAAGGGAGAGCATTGCAACAAAGAATGCAGATTTTGTTATTAAGTTTTTCATCGGAGTGTTCATTATGATTATTCAGCCCAATACGGATTCTGCACCAGTTTCTCGTTCTTGTCGAGCTCGGACTGGTGAATCGGGAACCAATAGTAGGACTTGTGGTAAACTCTTGTCTGATATGCGGTTCTCTTATAGAAAGAAGCAGCGTCAGCACCATTGTAGTTCATTCCGTAGAACGGTCCGTTGAGTACGGTCTCGGCCTGTTTCCAGCGGCGGAGGTCGTTGTAGCGCAGGCCTTCGCAGCAGAGCTCAACCCTTCTCTCCATACGGATGATGTTGCGCAGAGCATCCTGAGTGGCTTCCACGTGGATGTAGTTTTCATCTGTGGTTCCGAAAGTATATTGGCGCACTCCGGCTCGGTAGCGGATTTTGTTCACATAGTCCAGAACCTCCTGGGTGGTCTCGCCGCACTCCACGAGAGCCTCGGCATAGTTCAGATAGGCCTCGGCCAGACGGCAGATGATGCCCGGACGGTATTTGATGTTGCCCTCCAAAATGATGCTTTCAGGAGAAACTTTCTTGCGGAGAAGATAGCCGTTCTGTGGAGCATCGTGGGTGTGGGGGTTGTCCTTGGCTCCGTTGAAAAACTCGTAACGGCGCTTTTCGCTGCAGAACCAGGCATTGTTGAAGCTGACAGTCGTGTAGAAGCGGGGCTCCCTGTGGCAGTACATATTGTAGGTGCCAGCAGCAGTGACTTTGTCGTCGTTGTACTCCTCTTCCCAATCGTAGCCTCTTTGTTCATCGGAGGTGGAAAATCCGCTTTCCACATATCCGGAAGCACCATCAGTAATCGGCAGACCGTTTTCCATAAAGAAGGCATCCACAAGGGACTGGGTCACTCCCCAACCTCCGTTTCCGCCGCCCACCACAGGGGTGCAGTGCTTTTCATAATCGCCATAGTCGCAGCCTCCCGGACGGGCGAAGAGAATTTCCTTGTTGCCCTGGTCTGCCCTTGCAAGCATTGCATACTGGACAGATGCGAAAGGGTCGATGCGGCCGTCAGAGTTCTGCACCTCATACAACTTGTGCCCAGCGGCCTCGGCTGCGTCTATGAGATCCTTGCAGGCCTGTTTTGCCTTGGTCCAGCGGGCCGGGTCATAACTGGTGCTGAAAAGATGCTCGCCTGAGCGGTTTACAAAATTGGCATAGTCGGAGTTGCCGTTCACGAGCGGGCTGGCTGCGAAAACGAGCATCCTCGCCCTGATTGCAAGACACATAATCGAAGTGGCACGTCCGTATTTCCTTCCGTCAGAATAAGTTGCAGGAAGAAGTTTGGAAACCTCGAGGAACTCATTGTCGAGGTCGTCGATAATCTGGTAATATGGAGACTGTCCCACCTTGAGGGATTCCAGGTCGGAGTCCGAAGGAGCAATGTAGTGCGGACGGTAAGGGATTGCGCCGTAGGTATCCGTGAGGAGATACCAGTAGTACGCAGCGAGGAAACGGCATTCAGCCTTCATATACTCCACCTCTTCCAAAGGAAGGTTCTGGTCCGGGAGAGGCTTTGCATTTTCGATGAAGACATAGGCTTCCCTGATTCGCTGAGGGAGATAAGCCCAATAGTTTCCGCCCCAGCTGGAAGAAGGGGTCCATTCGCCGAGAATGAACGGAATCACATCCCAGTTCCACTGTCTCCACCTTTCGGATGGGGACATATCGTCTCCAAGGATATCCTGGCCGATGAAACGTCCGTGTCCCATATAAGGGTCCGGAATACCGGAATAGACATTGCCCAGCCAGCCTTCAACCCTGGTCTTGTCTGCAAAAACCATTTCGAGTGTAAGCTCGGTGTCCGACTCCTTGTCAAGCCAGTTGCAGGAAACTGCTCCGAGCGACAGGACCAAGCTCAAAAATATGTATGTAATCTTTTTCATAATTAATGCCGGTTTTAGAACTTGATGTTGATACCGAACAGAACTGAACGCATTGACGGATAGCGGAGACCGTCAGTGGTGTCAAGCTCCGGGTCCCAAAGTTTGAAGTCGGAAAAGTAGAAGAGGTTGTTGCCGCTGACATAGAAACGCACGGTCTCGATGTGGGCATTCCTGGTCAACTTCTGCGGGATGGTGTAACCAAGCTCAATGGTCTTGCAGCGGAGGAAGGACATATCCTTTTTCCACCAGGTGGAAGCCTTGCTGTTGTGGGTGTTGGTGGACTCGGAAAGTCTCGGCCAGAAGACGTTCTGGGAAGGATTATCCTCTGTCCAGCAGTCGGTGTAGTTGGAATATACGTTTCCAAGCACGCCCTGACCGGAACCCGGGATGAAGTAGTCATTTCCTCCGATAATACGGTAGCAATCAGCTTGCCCCTGGAAGAAGAAATTGAAATCCACTCCCTTCCACGCGAAGTTTCCGCCGAAACCGTAAACGCAAGGTGGCATTGATGTACCATCGATATAGCCTTCGTCCACATCTGTAATCTTGCCGTCATTGTTCATATCCTTGTACTTGATGTCACCCGGGCGCGGAGTGTTTCCGAGAGCCGGGACAGGAAGGCCTGGCTTGAGATTGCCGGAAGCATCGAAATCATCGGCTGTGTAGAGCCCTTCGGCTGTGAGTCCCCAGAGGGTGCCGATGGAACGGCCTGTAATTGAGCGGTATGGGTACTGCTTCTTGATTGTCTCAGGCTCGTCGATTTCGATAATCTTGTTCTTGGCATAGGTAAAGGTGCCGCGCAGGGACATAAAGAAGTCGTTTGCAAACCTTTTGGTATAGCTAATCTGCAATTCCACACCCTGGTTGTCCACCTTGCCGTAGTTGGCGTAAGGGGTGGAAAGGAAACCGGTCTGGGTCGGGATGGTGTTTCTCTGCATAAAGATGTTGCTGCGCCTCTCCTTGAATATGTCGAACTGGAGGTCGAAGGCATTGAACAGGCCCATTTCCAGACCTATGTTGGCCTTCAGGGAACGCTCCCAGGTGAGGTCCAGAACGCCCACTTCGCCTTCCTGAACACCGGAGAAATAGGTTCCTCCGTCGTAACCGAAGTTGTAGCCGGGGGCATTGGCGTTGATGGTGGTGAGATATGCGAAACGGCGGCTGCCTCCGATATCATCATTACCTACAGAACCCACGGATGCCCTGATTTTGAACTTGGAGAGCTGCTGCTTGTAAGGCTCCATAAAATGCTCTTCCGAGAGCAGCCATCCCAGGGCTATTGAAGGGAAGAAACCGAATCTGTGGCCCTTGGCAAAGTTCTCGGAACCATTGAAACCGAAGTTGAACTCACCCACATAGCGTCTGTCGTAGGTGTAGGAAAGACGGCCTGCGATACCCTGGGTCCTCTTAGGCTGGATGTCACCCCAGTCGTAACTTCTCTGGTTGTAGAGCAGCAGGGCATCCACATCGTGGGCACCGAAACTCTGGGTGTAGGTGACATTGGCCTCGAAATAGGTGCTGTTGTTGCCGTATTCTCCGCTTGAAGAGTGGCCGAGGAACTCCTGACCATAGGAAATGATGCTGTGCTCAAGATTTCCTTCATCGTCCCTGCTTTTCGCAACTGAATAGTAATCAGGAGTTTTGCTTCTGGTCAGGGAGTTGGAGTTGAAGGTGTCGAATGCGAAGACCAGTTTCATCTTGAGGCCCGGAGTAATCATCTTGAGGTTCTGCTCAAGGGAGAAGAGGGACTCGAGTTTGCTGGTGGTGCTCCTGTAATATCCGTTCTGAGTGCTCATTGCCCAAGGGTTAGCCCTGAAGTTGGAAGCAATAGGAATGGTCCCGTCTGAATAAATGGCAGGATGTACGAAAGGCGGGGTCTCAAACGCCTGACGGAAGAGTTCGTCAGTGCCGCTGTTGGATTTGCGGAGCTGCTGCATATAACCGCCTATGCTCAGGCGCAGGGTTGTGGTCTTGGTTATGTCCAAATCCACATTTGCCCTTATGTTGTAGCGGTTGAGCTTGGTGGATGTGTCGTATTCAAGGGTGTTGTCCCTTGCCATAATACCGTCCTCGTGGTAGTAGGAAGCGGTGAGGGAATACCTGAGGATTTCGGAACCGCCGCTGACCGTGAGGTTGGCCCTGGTAGAAAGGGCGCAGTCGTTGGTGATCACATCGAGCCAATTGGTGTCCGGATACAGATCCGGGTCGTAACCGTAATAAGTCTTGAGAATCTGGTCCTTGGTGAAAGGCTTCTTGTACGGGTCCGGCTGGAGATAGTTCAGAAGGTCCATATATTCGGCTGCCCCTATGAACTCAGGCAGCTTGGTCGGAGTCTGGACAGACTGCTCAATGCGGAAATCCACAGAAGGCGGTGCAACGGAGCCCCTCTTGGTGTTGATGAGGATGACACCGTTTGCTCCCCTGACTCCGTACATCGCAGAGGCGGATGCATCCTTGAGGACTGAGAAGGACTCGATTTCGGCCGGATCGATGTCGTTGAGGCTTCTTTCCACACCGTCCACGAGAACCAGAGGGGAGGTGTTGCCGCTGAATGAGGCTATACCCCTGATCCAGAAGTTGGAGTTGTCGTAACCAGGCTCTCCGGATGGCTTGAAGGCTATGACACCGGCAAGCTGGCCTGCGAGGTTGTTGCTGAGGGAACGGGTGGAACCTGTCTGGAGTTCGCCCGGATCGATGGTCTCGACGGAACCTATGACAGAGAGTCTCTTCTGGTGGCCGTAACCGGTCACCACGACTCCGTCCAGTTCCGAACTGTCTTCGAGGAGGACAATTTTGAAGTTGATTTCCGAACCCACTTTGATTTCCTGGGTTTTGAAACCGAGATAGGAAACCTCGAGGACAGATTCCTTTGAAGGAACATCGATGTAGAAGTGTCCGTCGATGTCCGTGGATGCACCGATTGTGGTACCCTGGACCATAACGCCTACTCCGATGAGCGGAACCTTTTCGCTGTCTGTGACAGTGCCGCTTACAGATATGGGCTTGGATTGGGCAAAGGCTGAATTGCTCTTAGAGAATCCCCCCCAGAAGGGTGAGTGCCAACACCAAAGCCAATCTGATGGTTAAAGATTTTTTGTGTAGCATATACATTTGTAGGTTAGTTTTTCTGCTATCAATTGTGCGGAAAACAAATTTATATGGCAAAATTAGCCGGAAGCGACCTCCAATGCAATAGCATTCAATAATAATATAGATATATTAGAACATATCCTTATTGAATATCAATAGATTAAGTATTAAAGTCCCGCCTGATAATACAAATCTAACAGGTCTAAATCGAAGCAATTTTCCTCACTTCGTCCTCAAATGTATCCGGATTGAAGGCTTTGAGGTGGGTGCGGGAACGGTAGGCGTAGATGGTCGCACGGGAATAGCGGAGCAAGGAGGCTATCTTCTCGGTGGAGTCTATGCCAAGACGTATGAGGGCATAGATGCGGAGTTCCGGAGTGAGAGGCTTGCCGGGGATATGGCGGATTTGACACTCCTGAGGGAACAGCTTGTTGAAATCATCCACAAAAGTCGGAAAGAGGGAAAGGAAGGTATTGTCGAAGGTACGATAGAATGATTTCCATTCTGCCTCTGAGAAATCGTTGGACTTGAGTTCCTTTCTCAATGAATCCAAGTCGGAAGCCAGAGCCATTTTCTTGAGGTTTTTGCGGTAGGATTCCAGACTTTCGATTCTGGCTATGCACTCAAGCATTAGATGGGTGATATAGGTATTCTTGATGTTGGAAGATTCCCTTATCTGGACATTGGCGGACTTGAGCAATTCCTGGGATGAGGTGAGTTCGCTGTTGGCCATAGCCAGACGTTTCCTCTGGGCGCGGAGATAATGGATGAGCACGAGCAGGGCCACGGCCATAAGCAGGAGTACCAGAGAGATGCCTGAGAGAGACTTCAACCACATTGAATTCATTCTCTTGTAACTCGTATTGACTATCGAGAGCATAGGCGCTGCCATATCCATTCTCTGCAAGGCTTTGCAATAACTGGCATCTTCGATGGAACGGTTCAGATAATTGTATGCCCGGACTATGTCCCCTTCCTCGTAGAGTATTTCAGCAAGGCGGGTGAGAGAGATATATTCACGGTTGGCGTGCATAAGGTCGGAATAGCAGGATTTGATGAGGTATTCCTTTTCCAAGGAAGTCTTGTTCATCTCGCGGTAGATTCCGGACACCACATAAGCGGCGGCTCCCATAATAGGGTCATTTACATCCAGGCTATCGCAGAAGGGCTTCATCGTCTGTAGAGCTTCAACAAGTCTGCCTTTGTCCACGAGTATTCCGGTGCGGAAGAAGACATTTTCGGGGTCGATGGTCAGGAGTGAGTCCCGGTAGGAATTGTAGTTGGCGGTATATTCTTCAGCCAGTATGCTGTCGCAGGCAATCTGCTCCAGGGCATCGTAGATATTGGCATAGCAGGAATATATATCGTAGAGCTGGGAACTGTTCATCTGGCTGTGGTCCAGATTGTCCAGCAGACGTTTGGAATCGAAATAGCAGCCTGTCACCTGATAAAGGGTGGCGAGGTGGATGATGGAGCTTATTTCATCGGTCTTGTTGTTGCATTTTCGGGCGTATTCCAGGCCTTTGCGGGCACATGTGATGGCAGAATCGGACTGGAAGCCGTAGTAGAAGCCGAACAACTGATTGTACAGTCCGGATTTGCTGCTGTCGTCGCTACTGGCTATCAGGGCTTTGCAGCTGTCAATTTTTGCCTGGCGGAGTTTCTCGTACTGGGCGGAGTGATCAACTATGTAGTCGAGGGTTTCAAGGCTTACGTCTGCTGGAATTTCCCCTTCAGCGAAGACGAGCGGGGTGCAGAAAGTGGCGGCTATTACCAACAGGACCAGCAGAACTGGATACAATTTATTCATAATGTGGTTATGTTTCCCGGGCGTGGCCGGGCGTGGACGAATGCAAAAATATAAAAAATCACAAACAAAAAAAACCGGCGGGAAATCCACCGGTCTCATTTAGGATTGTCAAGCGGTCTTATTCAGCCGAGATAGCCCCCTGAGGACAAACATCAGCACAAGTACCGCAATCGATGCAGGCATTTGGGTCAATGGTGTAGATGTCGCCTTCAGAAATAGCGCCTACCGGGCATTCTGAGATACAGGTGCCGCAAGCGACACAATCCTGTGAAATTTTGTGAGCCATAATATTTTTAAATTAAGTGTTTCGTAAAACTGTTCACAAATTTAGCAAGAGTTTGGATTGAAACAAAATTTTGTTCCACATTTGTCAAGGATTTACCTTATCTTTGTCGCGATTTGAGCCCTCCAAGGTCAGCCAGGGCAATCGCCGGAAGATGAAATTATGAAAAATATACCTTATATTATATATGCAGCCACCCTTGTCCTGCTCCTTGCCTGCCCTAAGTCGAGCGCACAGGTGATAATAGCCAGTGGAGTGGAAATGGACAAGGATGTCCACGATTTTGGAGACATCATCTTGGGAAGCGGGGCCGTGAGCTGCACATTCACCCTCACAAACAACTCCGACAAGCCCGTTGCAATCTATAATGTGGTCTCTTCCTGCGGCTGTACAGACGTAGCTTGGACCAAAGAGCCTGTCAAACCGGGTGCAAAAGCCAAAATTTCAGCCACCTACAGCAACAACGAAGCACCCGTACCCTTCGACAAGAACCTCACGGTCTATCTTTCCTGCAGCAAGAAGCCTCTGATACTCAAGCTCCGGGGTGTGTCCCACGCCAAGGCTCTGTCCCTTTCTGAAATATATTCCTGCCATTTCGGGAACCTTGGTCTCAGAAGTATGGACATCAAATGCGGCAACATACTCCAGGGAGAGGCTCGCAGCGGGGAGTTCAAAATCGCCAATATCGGCTCCACAGTCATAAAAGTCGAATTCTGGGACCTGAGCGAGGGCCTGACTATGGACAATCAAGAGTACAGCATTGCCCCTGGAACGGAGGAAAGCATAGGCTACACAATCACCAGTTCCCGAAGTCGCTGGGGCGGAAACAGTTATTTCGCCACACCGGTGGTAAATGGAAAGACATCCTTTGAACTGAGCGGTCTCCCGGATGGGACCAAAGCCGGAAAAATCCGCATAAATGCCTTCACGACAGACAATTTCACTGCGATGAGCGATGCTCAGAAAAATCGCGGTCCCCGTCCGGTATTCAAGACCAGCACATACTCTTTCGGCAAACTCAAGGCCGGAAGCACCATTCACGCCGAATTCAATTTCACCAACGAGGGAGAGGACTGTTTCTGCGTCCATCGTTGTGAAACCGATGCCCTGAATTATTCCCACGGCAGAATCGAGCCGGTTTGCAGCGGAAAAAACGGCTCGGTCAGGGTGCATGTGGACACATCAATGATGCCCAAGGGAGAAACTCTCGTGACGGTGAAGCTCACGACAAATTCCCCTCTTCGCCCCGTAATCAATTTGTTCATAACAGGTTATCTGGAATAAAAGCCTATGGAAGTTTTACACACAGCCCTGGAGATACTGGGCAGTTCCCTTCAAATAACAGGTCTGGTCACAGTGATGATGATGATGATCGAGGCCGTGAACATTGAATCTCGGGGCAAATTCTTCTCCGGACTCAGACGCAGTGCCTTCGGTCAGGTGGTTTTCGGAGCGGCAATAGGTATAATCCCGGGATGTCTGGGAGGCTTTGCAAGTGTTTCGCTCTACACCCACGGGATGCTGAGCCTGGGAGCTCTGGTTGCCACACTCATTGCCTCATCCGGGGACGAAGCATTTGTGATGCTCGCTATGTTTCCGCAGAAGTCGCTTATGATCATGGGATTGCTTTTCATAATTGCAACGATAACGGGACTGTGTACGGATGTAGTGCGCAAGGCACTGAAAAAGAAGAATTTGGCAGCCGACAAGGCCTGTGAGGAAGGCTTTGCTCTGCACGAGAAAGACACCCACCATCATCACGAGGAAGAGGCTTCCCACAGCCACGGCAGGCATTTCGGATGGAAGCGGCTTGTTCTGGCTGTCGGCATAAGCGCTTTCATAGTCAGCCTTGCCACAGGAGCCATAGGACACGAGCACGCCGGCACTGGGGAGGAAGAGGTCTGCTGCTGTCACGGGCATCACGAGGCTGAAGAGGCAGGGGGCATACATATAAACCTGCTGGACGAGACCTGGATGAACATAGTTTTTGCCATTCTGAGCATAGGGATACTCGGGGCCGTAGTTTTTGCAGGCGACCATTTCGTGGAGGAACATCTCTGGAAACACGTGGTCTGCAGGCACTTGCCAAGCATATTTGCCTGGACTTTAGGAGTGCTGACGCTCATAACCGTACTCACTTCCTTCTTCGACATAAGCACTTGGGTGAACGACAACACGGCACTTATGATACTCCTTGCCACTGCCATAGGCATCATACCGGAGTCAGGTCCGCACCTGATTTTTGTCACGCTTTATGCGGCGGGGATTGTGCCGCTTCCGGTGCTGCTCGCCAGCTGCATTTCACAGGACGGGCACGCTTCCATTCCGCTGCTGGCTGAGAACAGGATGGCTTTCTTCAAGGCTAAGGCCATCAACTGCGCTGTGGCCCTCGTCTGCGGATTTTTGGCTTATTTGATGGTTTAGATTCCCGGTCAAGACGGGAATGAGGTTGAGGGCATCTGCTCAGCGACGTCCACCTCGGTAGATACTCAAGGTCTGCCCTATGCGTATGGTGGTACCCTTGAGATGATTCCAGGTCTGAATCTGCTTGACCGTGCACCCGTAGCGCTTGGCAATGCCTCCCAGGGTGTCTCCGCTCTTGACCTTGTAGGCAATCCTCTGCCCGTCTCCCCCGTCCTTGATTTTCTTTATCACCACCGGACTGAGAAGCGTATCAGCCTTGTAAAGATGAAGGCTGTCCTCCACAGCCACATAATCTCCTGTATAATGAGCCGGAATGCGGAGCACCCATTTCTCCTTCGGACTGCCGGGTATGATGTCGTGGGTGTATTGCGGATTGAGCAGCTTAAGGGTCTCGATAGGCACTCCGGTAAGTTCGCTAACCTGCTTGAAATGCAGCATCTTGTTCACGTGGAAGGTGTCCACCTGGGCAGGTAGGTCCACTTTCTCCGGCTCAATGCCGTACTCCCTGTAATAATTGAGGGCATAGAGGGCCCCGGTGAAAGCCGGCACATAGCCCCTGGTCTCGCGGGGCAGATAATAGTAGATATCCCAGATATCGTGCTTGCCCGAGCGTTTCATCGCCTTGTTCACATTGCCGGGACCGCAGTTGTAGGAGGCGATTGCCAGTTGCCAGTCCCCAAAGATTGCATAGGAGTCACTCAGGTATTTGGCAGCCGCTTCCACAGACTTAACCGGGTCCAGCCTTTCGTCCACAAAGGAATTGATGGTCAGGCCATAGAGTTTCGCAGTGCCGTACATAAACTGCCACATACCCTTTGCGCCCACCCGGGACACAGCGTCATACTTGAGCATAGACTCGATGACCGCCATTGCCCGGAGCTCCTCAGGTATGCCGTAACGGTTGAATGTTTCCTGGAAAATGGGGAAAAAGTAATTGCCCAGACCGATGACCCGGCCCATCTTTTCGGGCATCTTTTCGGAGTAAAGTATGATGTAGTTCTTGACCACATCATTGAAAGTCAAAGGTATGAATGACTTTATGTCGGAGAGACGCTGCACGAAGACCGAGTCCGGGACCGAGGATGTGTAGCGCACTACTGTGGTGTCCAGGTCGCTGAGACTGGTGAACTCGAAATTGCGGTTTTTGCCGTAATATTCGAGCAGAAGACTGTCCACGCGGCTTTTGCTTATGCTGCTGTCCGCAAATGCCTCTGCCGTATCCTGCAGGGAATCTATGCTCGACACGATTTCCGGAACATCAAAATAATCCTGGGAATATGCTTCCAGACTGAAAAAAGCCGCAATTGCGACCGCAACACAATGACCTGTAACTCTCATTCTAAAAATTAATACCGATTTTCATACCCACAGCCTCCCCGGACGGGCCTCCCTTGAAAGCGAAATTGTTGTCCGGAGTGATGACAGTCGGTTCCATTCTGATGCTGATGTCATCCGTAACTTCGAAATCGTACATCACGGCAAAGACATTGGCATCTATAATCTGCAATATATAGACAAGGCCCAGGGCAACTATGGAATAGTCCCTCAGACGCCTGTAGGAATCCTTGTAGTACTTGGCCTGATCGGCAGTTATAGGACCGGTGTAGGGCACCTCCCTATTCGTTGCCTCGCCATATATCCTCTTGAATCTCACATAGTTGAGATTATTGAAATAGACAAAATACCCGGCCGCGAGCAGACCCGTATAATAGACCGGAATTTTCCAGTATTCCCCGTTGTAGGCCTGTCCTAAACCCGGAAGGAGGGCGGAATAGATGGCAGCTCTGCCCGGATTGGGCTTCCCTGTGGAGGGATAAAAGGCGGTCGCGTCGAGCAGTGAGGCCCAATAGACCAGACCCGCACCTGAATAGAGCCATATGTAGTTGGTCTTGTATTGCTGGACAGGCTCCCCGGCCTTGACGGAATTGTTGTATTTCACATTGTAATAGGCCGCAGTTCCGATGCAGGCTCCTATGCCTCCATAGACTATGGGCAGTTTCCAATAGTCCCGGTTGTAGATCTGGCCGGAACCGGGGAGCATCACAGCTCCTCCGAACATGGTTCCGATCTTGATTTCCTGCTTGTGCCCCAGGCCACGGAAAAGTTCTTTGAAGGAGAAGAGTTTATCGGTGGTGTCGGTCTGGGTCTTGTGGGTGGTGTCGTTGTAGTTCTGCTTGAAGGCTTCGTCCTTGAACTGGGCAGATGCACTGAAGGTATGCAGCACCATCAGGGCCACAAATGCCAGAGCATATTTCAGTGCCTTTGTCCTCATCCGCCTTCTCAGATTTTCTCGATTGCAGTCAGGAATTTCCTCATTTCCTCGTCGGAATTGAAACGTATGGTCATCGAGCCCTTGCCGGATGGGGTTCTCTTGAGGCTGATGCTGTTGTCGAAATATCTTCCAACTATTTCAAGCACTTTGAAGTATTCGTCAGGAAGGTCCTGAGCCTGAGGCTGTTGCGGCTGTTCCGGAGTTTCCTGGAGTTTTTGGATTTTCTTTTCAAGGTCTCGCACTGACAGCCCCTCCTTTACCACAAGGTCGCAGAGAGCCTCCTGCACCCTGCTGTCCTCCACTGAGAGAAGCACCTTCGCGTGACCCACGCTCAACTGCCCCACCTTGAGGTCGTGCTGAATTTTGGCAGGCAACTTCAAGAGCCTCAGGTAATTGGTGACCGAAGCTCTCTTTTTGCCCACACGCAAGGCCATCTGCTCCTGAGTGAGCCGACATTCGTCTATTAGTCTCTGGTAACTGAGGGCAATTTCTATCGGGTCCAGGTTTTCGCGCTGGATATTCTCCACTATCGCCATCTCCAGCATACCCTGGTCGTCCGCATCTCGCACATAGGCCGGAATCAGATCCATCCCGCACAGACGGCAGGCTCTGAAACGCCTTTCTCCACTGATTATCTGGTACTTGTCGGCTGCCTTCTGGCGGACGGTGACCGGCTGGATGAGACCGAGGGTGCGTATGGATTCAGCGAGTTCCTCAAGTGCCTCCTGGTCGAAGGACTGACGGGGCTGGAAAGGGTTAGGCTCGATGAAGTCTGCCGGAATCATCAGCACGTCCGCCTTGTCCTGGGGCTGGGTGCTTTCCACGACATTCACCTTGTTCACGTATCCGACCGGCTTGCGGAAATTGTCCATAGAACCGGCTTCTCCGAGCAGGGCTCCAAGTCCCTTGCCCAATCCTCTCTGTGGTTTGCTTGACATCAGTCTATCTGTTTTCTGTTATACTTATGGACATTCCGTTGCGTTCGAGCACCTCCTTGGCGAGGTTGAGATAGTTGGTGGTGCCGTTGCAGATGACATCATAGAGAATTATAGGCTTGCCGTGGGAAGGGGCTTCGCTGAGCCTTATATTTCTCTGTATCATAGTCTTGAATACCATATCCTTGAAATGCTCCTTCAAATCCTCGACCACCTGGTTATGAACCTTGGTGCGGCCGTCGAACATTGTGACCAGGAAGCCTTCGATGGTCAGGTCTGTATTCACCCCGCCCTGAACCAGACGGATGGTCTGGAGCAGTTTCCCGAGCCCTTCAAGCGCAAAAAACTCGGGCTGGACAGGAATAATCACTGAATCGGCGGCGGTGAGGCTGTTGACCGTAATCAGTCCCAGAGAAGGGGAACAGTCTATGATGATGAAATCGTAGTTGTCCCTGACCGGGGCTATAGCATTCTTGAGCAGAGACTCGCGCTCCGGAGCCTCCAGCAGTTCCAGTTCCGCCCCCACCAGGTCTATGGTGGAGGGGATCATATGCAGACGCCCTATTTCCGTCTGGATGAGCACGTCTTCCACTTTTCTGGTGCCTATGAGCAGGTCGTAGAGTGTGCGCTGCTCATCGCTGTCCGGGGAAAAGTTCAGCCCGGAGGTGGTGTTGGCCTGAGGGTCGGCGTCAATAATCAGGACGTTCTTTTCCAAAACGGCGAGAGAGGCGGCAAGATTGATTGCCGTCGTGGTCTTTCCCACTCCCCCTTTCTGATTGGCTATTGCAATTACTTTTCCCATAATTTCAATTTTGTGCCGGCATTTGGCCAAGCGCATATCGTGCAAATTTACTAAATAATTTCTTTACTTTTCTTTTTTTAGTAATTTTGTCGCCCCGTTGAACAGCAAATATGACTTCTAACGATAATATATGGTATGCCGTAGTGAATCCGAATGCGGGTTCAGGGAGGACGGTGTCTGAATGGCCGCGAGCCAGCAAGATTCTGTCCGACAACAGGATAGAGTTCGAATACAAGACCACTTGGGCGATGGGAGCAGCCGTTGAAATCACAATAAAGGCCTGCGCGGAAGGCTATAGGAGATTTCTCGCAGTGGGCGGGGACGGTACTGTACACGAGGTTCTGGAGGGCATATCAAGGTTTGTGGAGATGTCGGATGTGGCAAAAACGCTGGACAACGGATTGGAGGCAGCACAGCTGGAGGATTTCACGCTGGCGGTAATGCCGATTGGCTCGGGAAACGACTGGATAAAGACTCTTGGGATTCCCAAAGACTTCAACAGGGTGGCGGAACTGATGAAAGGCGGGAGTTTCGGACATCAGGATGTCTTCTGCCTGAACCTAAAGGACGACAACACCTCCATGGAAAAAAAGAGCTATATGGCCAATGTGGGCGGAGTGGGCTTTGACGCGAATGTCTGCAAAAAAGTGAATTTCGAAAAAAACACCGGCAAGAGCGGAAAGATTCTCTACCTCAAGGCTCTCATATCCAATATCTTGAATTTCAAGACTTTCGAATGTTCGGTAGAGGCCGACGGGAAGGAAATTTTCAGGGGCACCACAATGTCCATTGCGCTTGGAGCCGGCAAATATTCCGGCGGAGGTATGCTCCAGGTGCCGGATGCAGTTCTGGACGACGGTCTTCTGGACATCACCATAATACCTCTGATGCCCCTTCACCGCATAATCAGGGCCGTTCCGGGACTATTCACAGGCAAACTTCTGAAGGACAATCCGGAACTCATTTCCGCAAAGTGCAGCAGCTTGAGCATCAAACCTTTATCCTCCCCAGCCCCGCTGGTGGAAGTGGACGGGGAAGTGGTGGGCAACCTGCCTGTGTCCATAAGCAAGCTGGATGGTCAGCTGAATGTGCTCAAGGGGAGCCTCTGACCCGGCTCAGAAATTCGTGACAGGACTCAGAAGTTCCTAATCGGGCTCAGAAGTTCGTGACAAGGCTTATTCTGGCTTCCAGCACGGCGGGCTTTCTGCTCTGCTTTTCCATAAACACATAGTCTTTGTAGGCAAGACGGCAGGACAATTTGAATGCGCGGGCTATTTTCGCACTGCAATGGGCTGATATCCACCATCCCCGTCCATAAAGGGCCGGCACCGAGAAGCGTCCGGGGATGTCGGGTTCATAGAAATAGATGCGTCCGGTCCAGTCGTCAATGCTGAAAATCCCTGCACGGAGATGGGCGCTGCACAAAGACTCCACTCTACACGCCTGCTCCGCATAGATGGCCAATCCCCATTTTGAAGTCCGGCTGCAGGCCGCAGTGAGGGATGTGGTCCAGTTGCTCTTCCAGGTGAGAGAAGCATCGCTCCGGAGTGTCAGGGACTGGTGTACGGGCGCGGCAAAGATGAGGTTTTCCTTGATTCTGAATGACATACGTAACATTTCCGCCCATTTGAGATCTGCAGTCGCATCCACTCTTGATGTCTGGCTGCCTTTGCTGTTGGTGAAAGCTGCCGCAAGCGAGAAATGATGTCCCTTAGGGGCATTGGCTTCGAGGATAATACGGGCAAAGTGCTTTTGGGAGGTATAACTTATCCGTGCTCCGGTTTTGAACCACTCCCCTGCAGGAATGATGCAGCCCAGGCAGGCAGATGCGGAAGCCGGCAGTTTGCTTTTTCCGGTTCTGGGGACATTTGAAGGGGAAAAAATCACTGCTATTTCCCCGGAGAGGTCTGCCCCACGTATGGTTGCACGAAAATCAGAGGATACGGCTGCCGATATTCCGGGCCCGCTTGGTCCAGGCATAAATATACATATGGCATTGAGTCCCAGAGAGCAGGACTGGCCCCACCAGTTCAGATTCAGCATTGGAGATAAACCTGCCGGAGCCGGCTTTCCTCCGTTTGCTGAAGCAATGAGGGCAGTTTTGAATCCCGGAAGGGCAAGGGCTGCGGACAGGCTCCAGCGTCCTGCGCTCCAAGAAAGGCCCGCTCCAGTGTGGGCATATCCACCCTTGGACGAATGTGAGACAGATAGTCCGGAAGGTCTGAGAATCAATGAGTTTACTGATGTTGCCGAATTTATCTGGAGAGTATTCCACATTATGGCACCCTGTCCGAAACGGGCATTGTAATCGCCCAAATAGACTTTCAGCCCGGCTTTAGGGAAGTTCAGTCCGCAGGAGAGAGTGAGGGCTGAGAGGGAGCATGGGACTTCCGGGTGTACGCTCTCATACTGTCCGGCCACACCCAGATTGAAATAGCAGTTTTCTCCCTTTTGCAGGCGGGAGGAGGACAGCCAGTAAAGGGAAGTACGGGAAGTTTCCCCATCCGGAGGGTACTTGGAATTGGATCCTGTCTGGAACTCGGCATCCGCCACCCAGCGCCCTGTCTCCCCTTCCGCATCCGGGGCAAAACTGACAAACCACGAGAGAGCCTGCGCAATCTGCAGGTCAAAGCCGTCCACCGAAGAAAGTTCCTGTACTGAAAGCACAGGGCCGTTGCGGCAGATGTAGTCGTACAGGGATACTGCCCTGAAAGTTGTGAAAAGCCCGCTGACTTCCAGTTCCCGGGCATTAGCGGAATTGATTCTCAGAGGATGCGAGGCGTAGTTTTCGAAACGTTGGATTTCATCCTCCGTAAGTTCCTCGGGCTCTCCTGCTCCGGCGACCAGCATCATCGCTTCGAGAATAGTCGCCACCAATAAATTCAAGTTCATAAGCGCACTTGCCGATGAACCCCAAATCGTTGCGCAATTATAGCAAGAAAAGCTGGAATCCTCGCAGGATTGATGAATTTTTGACGCAAAATTTTTTCTTTTTTATCGCTTTAATAGTAATTTTGCGGCTTATTCGGATTTCTTATGGAAAGAATCAAAATTTACGACAAGACCTTTGTGCCCTACATTCCGCACGACGAACTGATGGACTGCATAGACAAGGTGGCCGGCCAAATCAACAGGGATTTTGCCGGTTCTGAAGACATTCCGGTCGTGCTCTGCATTCTGAACGGTGCAATTATGTTCACGGGAGAGCTGATGCAGAGACTGAATTTTCCTTGCCAGCTGGTATCGACCAAGATGACCTCTTATGTGGGTACATCCACGACGGGTGAGGTGAAACAGACTCTGCCTTTGACCGCATCCCTGAAAGGACGACGGGTCATTATTGCTGAGGACATCATCGACACGGGACTTACCTTGGTGGCACTCAAGAAGATGCTGGCCGAGGAGGGCGCATCTGAAGTGAAAGTCTGCACTATGCTGTTCAAGAAGGACGCCTACAGGGTGGACGAGAAGATTGACTATATAGGGAAGGAGATACCAAACCGTTTCATTCTCGGATTCGGACTGGACTACAATGAGTTGGGAAGGAATCTGAAGGATATTTATGTGCTTGAAGACTAACTGTTTTCACTGATTACCAAACAGGCAGAAGAAATGAAATATTATGTGATATTCGGGCCTCCGGGTGCCGGAAAAGGGACACAGGCCACTGCAATTTCTGAAAGATATAATCTCAAACACATTTCCACCGGGGAGCTGCTCCGCAAGGAAATGGCTGAGGGCACTGAATTGGGCAAGAAGGCGAGGGAGCTGATTGATGCGGGCTGTCTGGTGCCTGACGAGGTTGTGGAAGGTATGATAGAGTCGGAATTTGCCAGAAATACTGAAGTGGATGGCTTTCTGCTGGACGGATACCCGAGGACTTTGGCACAGGCTCAGGCACTGAACCAGTTGCTGGATAAAAGGGGCGAAAGTGTTACTCAGGTTGTTTCGCTTATGATTCCGGACGGGACTATCTATGAAAGAATACGCCACAGGGCCGGGATTGAAGGACGCGAGGACGACTGCAAGGACGAGGTTATCGCAACTCGGATTTCCACATATCACAAGAAAACTGAGCCCATCATATCTTTCTACAAGTCTGCAGAAAAATACACTGAGATTGACGGACTCGGCACCATTGAGCAGGTGCGGGAAAGAATTTTCAAGGTGTTGGGATAAACCTTCCGATTAGACAATTCCGGGCGAAATGACTGTATATTTCGCCCGGAATTGTTGTATAAGATGTTGAGCCCTACTTCACCTTGGCCTCGCGGACAAGCATACCGGGCAGGATTTTGTTGTGTCCCGTCTTGATGACGAAGGTCGTGGCACCGATAGTAGGGTCTGCCTTGATGCCGGCTTCCTTCTCCGCATCCTTCTGGGCCTTGGCTGCAGCCTTACGGGCCTCCCTGTCACTTCCTGTCACAGCTGCCTGCATTTCCTGGTACTCATCCAGCGCACCGAAACGGTTGTCCCAAACCATACCCTTCTGGGCCTGCAGAGTCCCGACAACCTTGTATTTCACCTTGCCTTTTTCATCATATTCAGGAAGCAGCACCTCATACTTGTTCTTGTAGTTGACTCCTTCCTTCAGACCGATTTTCACCTGTACCGCCTTTCCGTCAGGAGAGATGCTGTGGATCGGCACCTTTACCTTGAAATCCTCATACTCCCTCTGCAGGGCAACGATAGCCTTGTCCATAACACGAGCGCAGACCTTGCTGATTTGCTCGCCCTTGGTCGCCTTGCTGAAGGACTTGGAGGATGTATTGCTGCTCGTGGCAGTGGTCTCCCCCACGAAAGTCAGTCTGAAGGCAGCAGAGTTGTCGAAAGCAGCCTTCTTCATCGCGGCAACCTCAGAAGAATCTTCGTCATAGATCCAGTACTCATTGTACATTTTTGCAGCACATTCCTCGTCCCAGTTGAGTCTGTAAAGATATGAAGTCACATTGACAGTGAATCCGTCAATCTCCGAAATCAGGGCATTGGTAACATTTCCAATGTCTGTGGCGGTGTTGGTGTCAAGTCCGAGAAGAGCGCCCGTAAACGCGAGAAGTCCTCCGACCACTGCTCCAGCCACTGCCGAGTTCTTGCCCTTGTCCACATAAGTTATGTCGTGGGCTATAAGGTAAGTATTGCCTATGAGCTCCTCACCTGCATCGGACAACTGATAAAATGTTCTGTTCTTGAGGGCTTCCTCAATAGCGGCCTGTGAAGCATCGTAGAGCCCGCGCTCAGCAATGAGAGACATATCGAACTTTCCCGAATACGGATTTCGGCAGTACCATTTGGAGACGAGTCGTTTCGCTATGTCATACTGGGTTAAATATGCGTCAATGTCACGGAAGTTCATTACACGCTTTTCATTGCCGCCCTTGCGCAGTTTATCGGCGCTTGACACAATGTTGAGATAAGTGACGGTGTGGTCATTGAACTTGTCCGGAACCGGTACCGAGTGGAAAGCCGTGTCGATTTCCAAACCATACTGAAAATCAGGATGGGAAATCAGCACATTGCAGAGCGAACTGCGGCGGTATTTCTCTGATATTTCATCCTGTGACTGTACGGCATCCTGTGCAAACAACTGTGCTGCCGAAAGGGACAGCACAGCCATTAATATGAATACTTTTTTCATTAGAGTTATTATCAAAACGAATGCTTATCTCAAATATGCCTCACGATAAGTGGTAGGCTGCTGATTTTCACCAAATGCCTTACCCACCTGACACCAGGCATCGACAGCTGTGATATCCAGTTCGAATGCCCTGTCGGCATCCCTTGCCTCGATTGATCTCTCGTATTCTATGTCCTCTCCGACCCTGGTCTTGATTTCTTCCATAAGTTTGAGAGCCTCTTCATAGTATTTGGAATCAGCAGGGATTTCTGCAAGGTACTCGACTGCATTGAAAGCGGCATCCCGGTTGAGTCCAGATGCCCATTCAGCCTTGGCCTTCATCAGATTCTGATGTGCAGTATAGTCCAGATATTCCTGCCAGAGGTCCAGGGCAACCGGAAGGATTTTCTCCGTGTAGCATTTGCAGACATCCGGCACGAGCGAAAGCCTGAAAAAGGCTTCCTCATAGTTGCGGGATTTTGCAAGCAGCTTAGCCTCAGAGACAATGCGGTCTGCATTGCTTTCATAGTAGGAAATAATCTTGTCGTTGGTCTGGGCCATGAACCTGGTCAGCTTCTGGTCCGTGATCTTGAGATTCCGGAATGCAGCATTGAAGGCTTTCTGATCGCTGTTGCCGGCTCCCTTAAGATTCAGGCCGCAGGCATCGAATGTTCTCTTTCCGAGTGCATCCACAACAGCCACAGTAAGTTCCACTTTATTCACAAATTTATTAGGCGCTCCCGGAATCACCTGTTTGTCAATGACATTGGCATAGCAGGTGAGATAGAACTGGGTGAGTTCGGCAGTCCCCATACCGCATTTGGATGTGAGAGCATTCAACTTTGTCTCAAGCAGAACCCTGGAAGACTCGGGCACATTGTCCACCGATTCGGGCACAAAAACCGCCACAGGAACCGAATTCTCAATTTTCTGTGCATAAGCCGCCGTAGCTATTGCAGCAGCCGCAAATATTGTCAGTATCTTTTTCATAAGCATCAACTATTTGGATCCGATGATGATTCGAGCCTGTCCGAGACCGATGCGGAGCACCTTCACGTCCACAGGCAGCTGAACCGTGTTCCTGAGATATTTCCTGAGGTTACCTGCCACGTCGCTGGCACCTATGGCACGTCCCCTTTCGTCATAGAGAGGCACGTGAACCTCTTCGAATTTCATCTGAAGTTCGTTGGCATCCACGAGATTGTAGCGGTGTCCGACAGTGTTGTCTGCCACCCAATCCTCGATGATTTCTATGAGTTCCTTGCCGTCAAATTCAGTCTCGAGGTCGAGATCCTCGTCATTATCAAACACATAGACATCCAGTCCAATCTCCCTGCCCATCTCCAGCATGGTCTCGAAATAGCTCTGGAGCCTCGCGCAGAACTCGTCCATGTAGGAATTTACGGCTTCCTCAAGCAGAACCGCTGTCTCGGCGGAGAAGGAAGGATTGCCGGTACCTGTCGCAGAAGCCACGGAACGGTTGGAATAGGCATCGAAAGCCTCCAGATTGAAGGTCACTGACTTCTTAGGGCCCACATTGTTCACCTTCCAGTTGAGCTGGAGTATGAGGTCGGCCTTCGCGCGGTTGCGCACTTCTGTGTAGGTGTTGGTCTGTACAGAACCTCCGTTTTTGCCCTGAAGTGCAGAAAGTTCGGCAGAGGTGGTGTTGATGGACTTCATTTCCTCATAGACATTTTTCAAAGGAAAGCCCCTGTCAGCCATTATGCCGCTGATTTTCGAAATGACGAAGCCCAGGTCCTGGTCCTCGTTGAAGGCAGCATTGTAGTTGGGAAGGGTCTGAATCATTCCCTGATTGTCATAGTTTTCCACAAAACCTCTCTGGGTGCACCAGTTGTCACTCGGCACAATCATAAGGGTCGGCTTTTTCACCTGAGCCGAAAGAACTGCCGCAAAAGAGAGGGCGGCGAGTATGAGCGTCAGTTTTTTCATTTGGATTATTCTGTTTTAATTATTCCATTTTCAATTAGATAGGCCTTAAGTTCGGACCTGAGTATTCTGATAGTGGCGGATTTGCGTGCCTGACGGCTGCTGACGCTGTTTCCGTCGGAAGCTGCCCTGCTGTCCCAGGCGCTGACGAATTTCTCATAAGGACCGTGATCCTTGAAGAACTCGTTGAAGAAAGCCTCATACTTTTCCTGAGCATTCAGCTCAGTCACCAGCGGACGTGAGAGATGAGCATTGCCGGGAACGGATATGCCTTTGAAAATCACTGCCCTGAGAGCATTCTTCCGGGCCTGTGTCTTTGCGTCGTAAAGATTGCGTCCCTCACCGAATGCGCGTACTGTTATGCTTCCGTCAGCCTCGTCATTCATATATATAGGTTCCGGAGTGTTGTATGCGGACGTGATGTTTCTCGGTGAACATCCTATAGCCATCAGCACTGCCGATGCGATAATCAAGATTCTTTTCATAGCGGTAAGTTTAGAACATTGAACTCATTCCCTTGATGACTCCCGCCTTTTCGAGGTCACGGCGGAGAGCTGCCACATTGACATAT
>JALFGP010000067.1 GCA_022777205.1 Rikenellaceae bacterium | reverse complement strand
GTCTCCTCCTTGATGCGTTCCTCGGTCTCGGTGGTGCCGTCCCAGTGGCAGAGCAGGAAGCCTCCCTTGGTGATTTCGGTCTTAAACTCCTCCCAAGTGTCCACCTTACGCACATTTGCATCACGGAATGCGAGAGCCTTCTGATAGATGTTTTCCTGAATGTCCTCCAGCAGCTTGGAAATATGCTCCGCAACGCCTTCACGGGCTATGGAAGTCTTCTCTCCGGTGTCCCTGCGTGCAATTTCAAGTGTGCCTTCAGCAAGGTCACGAGGCCCCATTGCTATACGCACAGGCACTCCCTTGAGCTCCCACTCCGCGAACTTGAAGCCCGGACGGAGAGTGTCCCTGTCGTCAATCTTCACGCTGATGTCTGCCTTTTCGAGTTCAGCCTTGATTTCATTCATCTTCGCGATTATGGCCTCGTGGTCCTCGTCAGTTTTGTAAATAGGCACCATAACCACCTGGATAGGAGCCAGGGCAGGAGGCAGCACGAGTCCGTTGTCATCGCCGTGAGCCATTATGAGCGCACCCATAAGACGGGTGGAAACGCCCCAGGAAGTGGCCCAGACATATTCCTGCTTGCCTTCCTTGTTGGTGAACTGGACGTTGAAAGCCTTTGCGAAATTCTGACCGAGGAAATGGGAGGTACCAGCCTGAAGAGCCTTTCCGTCCTGCATCATAGCCTCGATTGTGAGAGTATCGAGCGCACCTGCAAACCTTTCGTTAGGCGATTTATGGCCCACTATTACAGGCAGTGCCATCACGTTCCTTGCGAAGTCTGCATAGACATTCACCATCTTCTGTGCCTCCTGTTCAGCCTCTTCACGGGTGGCGTGTGCAGTGTGGCCTTCCTGCCAGAGGAATTCGGCGGTACGCAGGAAAAGACGGGTCCTCATTTCCCATCTCACCACATTAGCCCACTGGTTGCAGAGAATCGGAAGGTCACGCCAGGAGGTAATCCAGCCCTTGTAGGTGTTCCAGATAATGGTCTCGGAAGTCGGGCGGACTATGAGTTCCTCCTCAAGCTTGGCATCCGGATCCACAACCACTCCAGTGCCGTTGGGATCCTTCATCAGGCGGTGATGGGTGACCACTGCACATTCCTTTGCGAATCCTTCCACGTGTTCGGCCTCACGGCTGAGGAAAGATTTAGGGATAAAAAGAGGAAAATAGGCATTCTGATGGCCTGTTTCCTTGAATTTCTTGTCGAGGATATGCTGCATCTTTTCCCAAATTGCATATCCGTAAGGCTTGATGACCATACAGCCCCTGACGGCTGAACGTTCAGCCAGATCGGCTTTGACTACGAGGTTGTCATACCACTGTGAATAGTTGTCAGACCTCTTTGTAACTTCCTTTGCCATTATATCAAAAAGTTTTTATATTTGTATTGCACACTTCGCGCTTCAAGTGCCGCTGGGGTTGAAAACTTGCGAAGGTATGTTATTTGCAATGCGGAGTCCTGATGCACCGGCGATTCCGGTAGAGCGCACTTTGCGCCGCGAAGTTAACAAAAAAATGTGATATTATGATGACGAGTAGAGCTTATAGTTCAGGAGTGCCCGGAATCATCGCTTGGGCAATTTGCCTCTGGGCGATTTCCGCCTGTGGAACTTCGGCACAAACCACTGCTTATTCTGACGGCATCTATTATACACGACCAGCCGGGACAACCACTGTCGTGAACATTTCCCAGGCCAAGGAAAATACGGATGCCCTCACAGAAGTGACATTGGGGCAGCTTATCGACACAAGAGAGGCTGAGGCCCAGATGCCGGCAGCTTCCACGCAGAATATCTATCTGACGCAGAAATTCGACATTTCCGGAAGCAACGCCATTGTGGCCTATGATCCTACTCAGGTGAACATTTCCGTGGACCCTTACTGGAAGACTGTCATAATTTCCGACAACTGGCTGCCGACTTACAGCCGCTGGGGCTATTACGACTGGAGTTTCTACAGCCCGTGGTACCGGCCTTATGATGCCTGGTATTACAGCTATTACGACCCTTGGTACAGGTATTATGATCCGTGGTACAGGTACGGCTATTATGACCCGTGGTACTACCATTACGCCTATCACGATCCGTGGTATTATCACAGGCCTTATGACCCTTGGTATGGACATCACCATCACCACCATCACCATTGCGATCCTTGTCCTCCGGTTCACCACGACAACAGGCCGCGCCCGAATTGGAACAATTCATTCTATTCCGGCGGAGGATCGGGTTTGGGTATGGCCAGCCGTTCAAGCCTCAGCACAAGGACATCATCGACAAGGATTACTTCTTCCGGTTCATCGGCAAGCGCAGCAAGCAGGGGTTCATCCACATCCAGATACACCGGTGACACGAAGGCCACAACCCGTACAGCTTCCGCCACCACCAAGGCCGGAACGACCCGCCTGACACCTGTGCGCACCACAAAGGGCACTACCCGGACAACTGCGACGACACCTACCAGGACAACTGTGACGACACCTACCAGGAACCCGGCGACAGCCCCTGCCCTCAACACGGGATCTTCTACGAGGCCGACAAGAACCACCCCGGCCCGTACCACCTCTTCGTCAACGACCCGCACCACCAAGCCGTCAACGACCAGACCTGGCAGCTCAACCCGCACAGTAACGACGACGAGAAGCACCTCGTCAACGAGCCGCACCGCCACGCCGTCAACGACCAGAAGGGTAACAACAACCCGCCCAAGCGCCACCTACAGCCGCCCGAGCAGCGCAAGCCGAAGCACAGGTTCCTCCACGACCTCCACTTCAGGTTCCGGCAGAAGCAGCTCGACCTACAGAAGCTCAGAAAGCTACAGCCGCAGCAGTTCTTCCAGCAGCTACTCCCGTTCCAGCTCCTCAAGCAGCTATTCGGGCAGCAGCAGTTCCAGCGGAAGTTCAGTGAGCCGCAGCAGTTCCTCCGGAGGTTCCAGCAGGGCCGCATCCTCAAGGAGATAAGTTTTCATTTCCCAAGGCAATATGAAAAAGACAATCATATCACTTTCATTTATACTTCTGTGCGGGGCTGCCTCCGCACAGGGGTTTGATGCAGGCCTCCTGTTCAGCGAAAACGACTATCAGGGCACGGCCCGCACAATGGCGATGGGCAACGCCTTCACCGCTCTGGGAGGAGACCTCGGTTCCATAGGCATCAACCCGGCAGGCTCGGCAGTTGCAAGGTGTTACCAATTCACCATTACCCCAGGGCTTGACTTCAGCCTCAACGGCACAAAAGGCAGTGTGACCCCGGACGGTATGTCCAGTTTCCAAAACAAAGTTTACAATGGCAGAACCCGGTTTGCACTGCCCAACCTGGGAATCTCCCTGAATTTCAACACCGGAAGACGGAGAGGGGTGATGAACTGGAGCCTCAGCTTTGTAATCAACAACACGGCCCAGTACAATTCCTCCCCACTTGCTATGGGTACCAACGAGAAAACCTCTGCTTTCGGCCAGATGGCAGCCCGCGCACAGGATCTCGCCGAGGACGGCTATTTCACTGCAGCCGATTTGTTTGACGACTCAGTTTACGACAAGCTTGCCATAGAAGACTGGAGAGTGGTGACAGGATTCAGAAGCGGAGCCATAGCCCAGAACGGCAGTTCCGGGAAAGAGTTCATAGGCATCAGCGAATACACGGACGAAAGCGGGATAATAAAACTCGGGCAAAACGGTATCAAACAGGCATACGGTGAAACAACTTCCGGATACAAAACGGATTACATCATCAATGCCGGAATGAACATTTCCGACATAGTCTATCTCGGAATCAACCTCGGAGCAGTTCGTCTGCGCCACAAAAGTGACTCCTACATACAGGAGGAAGCCGTGGATCCTGAGGATTTCGACATAGTCTTCACGGATAATGAAACCGGAGGCACGACTGTCACACATTTCATTTCCGCAAAAAACACATTCTCATCCAGCACCTCCGGCAACGGTGTCTATGGCAAATTCGGAATCATTGTGACACCATACAGGGGCCTGAGAATAGGGGCAGCCCTACAGACTCCTACTATGATGTTTATGGCAAGCACTTATGGAGTTTCCAGCACAGCCAAATACGATTTGAATGCCTACAGCGGCTAT
>JALFGP010000050.1 GCA_022777205.1 Rikenellaceae bacterium | reverse complement strand
CCCGGCAACGGCCCAGACTGTACCTGTCACCCTTGATTTCAAGGATGCAGAACTCAAAACTGTGATGTCCTCCATAGAGAAGCAGACCACATATCTGTTCCTGTATGACTCGGACTTGAACCTCTCCCTCAAAGTAACTGTCAGATTGAGCAAACAACCTCTTACAGTAGCTTTGAAACAAATCTTTGAACAGACTTCATATTCCTATGAGGTTTCGGGTAACAATATCGTTCTCAAAAAACAGGTCATCCCTTCCGTAGTGAAGGGAAAGGTGGTGGACGCAGAAGGTCTGCCCTTTCCCGGAGCAATGATTATGATTTTGGGAACGTCGCAGGGAACACTCACGGATGGGAACGGAGATTATGAACTCCAGATTCCGTCCGGGGTTGCTTCCTCAAAACTGGAACTCAGCTGTCTCGGATATCAAACCCAGGTCGTGAGCATTCCTGCAAGCGGCAAAATGGATTTTGTAATCAGGGAGGAGGCTCTCAATCTGGATGAAGTTGTGGTTGTGGGTTATGGTGTGCAGAAGAAGCTCAACCTCACAGGAGCAGTTTCAGTCGTGGATGGGGATAATCTTCAGAACCGAAGCGCAGCCAATGTCACCGACCTTCTCAAGGGTGCAATGCCGAATGTGAACATCACCTCCTCAGGCCGTGCCGGTGACTATGCCACCATCAATATCCGAGGTGTCAATTCCATAGCATCTTCAACTGGCCCGCTGGTAATGGTGGACGGTGTGGAGGCAGACCTGAGGGATGTCAATCCCAACGATGTGGAAAGCATATCAGTGCTCAAGGATGCTTCTGCTTCTGCCGTTTATGGAGCAAGGGCTGGTTTCGGAGTGGTGCTGGTGACCACCAAGAAGTCTTCCGATGACAGGATTTCCGTTTCTTACAATGGAAAAGTCAGTGTGAGCAGTCCGACAGTTTCGACCGATTTTGAGACCAGAGGCTATTACAGTGCCTGGATAAATGATTCATTCTACCGCACTTATCAGGGTCTCAACTACACCTCCTACTCTCCTGAAGACTACTATCAGCTCTGGATACGCCGCAACGACAAGGTGGAAGATCCTTCCCGTCCGTGGGTGGTGGAGCAGAACGGAGAATATAAATACTACGCCAATTTCGACTGGTACAACTATCTCTTCAATAATCTGCGTCCTACCCACGAGCACAATGTGAGCGTTCAGGGCGGTACCAAGCACCTCAAGTTCTTCCTCTCCGGAAGATTTTACAACCAGCAGGGAGTCAAAGCCATCAGCCCGGATTCCTACACCCAGTACAGTTTCAGGGCGAAGATTGATGCGAATGTGACGGATTGGCTGACCATCAGCAACAATACCTCCTACAGTAACCGCAATCAGAAATTCCCCGGTTCTTCCAGCTCATTCGGAGACTATTTCAGCAGCAGCTGGTACCACGCCCTTGCCAGCATAGTTCCTATCAATCCGGACGGAACCTATGTTTACAAATCTTCGGTGAATCCGAATTATACCGTCGCAAACGGAGTGCATTGTATCGCAGAATACGGCAAGCACGATATGTATGACAACCAGGCTGAATTGAGGACCACTTTCGAAGCCACCATCAAGCCGGTCAAGCAGCTGGAAATCAAAGCGAACTACAGCTACACCGACCTGATGTACCACGCTTTCAACCGTTTTGTGGATGTGCCGTATTCCCAGATTCCAGGCAAAATCCAGTATATGTCCACATCTGCTGACCAGTGCAAGGACCGTATTCAGGAATCATTCAACAGCACCAAAAGGCACGTGGCCAACGCTTATGCCACCTATCACGATGTTTTCGCTTCAGACCACGACCTCACACTGATGGCCGGAATGAACTATGAGAACAAGATGTACAAGAAAAATTATATGCGCCGCTATGATTTGCTCACTGAGGAAGTTTCCGATTTCAATGTGGCAGTGGGAGACAATATGTATGTGCGAGGCGGAAACTACGGCTATTCCATCCTGGGTTTCTTCTATCGTGCAAATTATTCCTACGCAGACCGTTATCTTCTTGAACTTTCCGGACGTTATGACGGAAGTTCCCGATTTGCAGCCGGCCACCGTTTCGGTTTCTTCCCTTCCTTCTCCGCAGGATGGCGAATCAGTGAGGAAAAGTTTTTCGCCGGTGCGAAGGATGTAGTTAACAACTTGAAACTGAGATATTCCTATGGTTCTCTGGGCAACCAGTCGGCAGTGGGTTACTACGACTACATCCAGACCATAAGCACGGCCAATCAGCTCAACTATTCTTTCGGGGACAGCGCAAAGGCCTATTATGCTTCGGAGTCCTCTCCGAATGCGACCGACATCAGTTGGGAAAAAATCTACACCAACAACCTCGGACTTGATCTCTCAATGTTCAGAGGCCGGCTGAATTTCACTATTGACGGCTATATCCGCGATACCAAGGATATGATTATGCAGAGCCAGGCTCTTCCGGCCACCTATGGCGCCACAGCTCCGAAAGCCAATTCTGCGGATTTGCGCACTTATGGTTTCGAGTTCTCCATTTCCTGGAACGACAGCTTCCGTCTGTTGAACAGCGATTTCGGCTACGGCGTGAATTTCGGTCTGGGAGACAGCCAGAGTTATGTTACCAAATATGACAACCCGACCAAGAATCTGGCTTCCCCTTACGTGGGTATGAGGCTTGGAGAAATCTGGGGATATCAGGTGGACGGATACTTTGCATCTGATGAAGAAGCTGCAGCCTGGCCTGTAGATCAGAGCATAGTCAATGATATGATAAACACAGAGATTGTGGACCAGGGCCTTCACGCAGGTGACCTCAAGTTTGTGGACCGCGACGGCAATAAGGTTCTGGAGCAGACCACCTCTGCCGATGACATCAAGGATATGGTTGTCATAGGCAACTCCCTTCCGAGGTTCAACTACAGCGGAGGAATCAATCTCAGCTGGTACGGGGTGGACCTGTCCCTGATGTTCCAGGGCATAGCAAAACAGAACTGGTATCCTTCCGGCAACTCTCTTGCTTTCTGGGGCCCTTATGCCCGTCCGTACACTTCTTTCATCCCGAGGGATTTCCTTAAAGACGTATGGAGCGAGAGCAACCCGGATGCCTATTTCCCGAGGCCGAGGGGTTATGTCGCCCTGATGAACAACCGTGAATTGGGTGCCGTCAACGACCGTTATCTGCAGAACGTGGGATATTTCCGTCTGAAGAACCTCACCATAGGCTACAATTTCCCGTCCAAGCTTATAAACAAAGCCAAAATCAGTAAGATCAGGCTCTATTTCTCAGCCGAGAATCTCTTCACCCTGACCCCTATGCACAGCAAGTACATAGATCCGGAACAGGCTTCCGCTTCCTTGAGCTGGAATAATTGCCGTGGAAATGCCGACGGTTACCCTTATGCCCGGACATTCACTTTCGGCCTTGACATCACTTTGTAAATTGACGTGTTATGAAATTGACTATATATAAACTGTTCCGGAACTCTGCAATTGCCGCTGCATTGCTGATGACCCTGTCCTGTGACAAGATTCTGAACCTTGCTCCCCAGGATGCAGTCTCTGTTCCGACATATTTCAAGAATGAAACGGATATGGAGCTGTATTCCAACCAGTTCTATCCCAATGTGTTTCCGGGTGGGGACGGTATCATAAAGGAAGTGGGGGACAATATGATATGGACTCCTCTTGCAGAAGAGGTGAGCTGTACCCGTATCGTTCCGCAGAATGGAGGAGGCTGGAATTTCACTACCTTGCGAAAAATCAATTTCCTGCTTGAGAATGTGGACAATTGCCCTGATAAGGCAGTTGTAAGGAAATATACGGGAGTTGCCCGTTTCTTCAGAGCCGTATGGTATTCCAATATGATGAAGCGTTTCGGGGAGGTTCCCTGGATAGACCACGTTCTGAGCAGCAATGACCCGGATCTGATGCGCCCGAGAGACAGCCGGGACTTCCTGATGGACAAGATTCTCGAGGATATAGATTATTCTATCGAGGTCTTCAAGAAAGACAACGCCCAGAAGTCTGCCTATCGGGTGACCTGGTACACTGCCCAGGCCTATAAATCCAGAATCTGTCTTTTCGAGGGAACTTTCCGCAAATACCACGGCCTCGAAGGTTGGGAGAAATACCTTCAGGAAGCAGTGTCGGCAGGTGAGGCTTTGATGCAGAAGTCCAACACCTACGGTCTCTACACCTCAGGCAACCAGCCCTACAGGGATTTGTTCACATCCGAGGATGCCAAGACCGCCGAGGTGATTCTTGCAAGGGACTACGACAGGACGGCTTCCCTGAGCAACGGCGTTCTCAACACCGTGAACACTCCGGGCCAGGGCCGAGTGGGCTTTACCCGCCGTTTTGTGAACCTTTACCTGTGCAGTGACGGCAGCCGCTTTACTGACAAACCGGGTTGGAAGACTATGGAATTCGTGGATGAAGTGGTGGGACGTGACCCGCGTCTTGCCCAGACCATAAGGACCTCCAACGGCCTGAATTTCACAAATTGCATCACGGGCTATCAGCCTCTCAAATACGTTTCCGATGCGGATCTCAATTCCACTGCCCAGTCTTTCAACGATCTCCCTCTTATGCGTATGGCAGAGGTCTATCTGAACGTTGCGGAGGCCAAGGCTGAACTGGGGACTCTCACCCAGGACGATCTGGACAAAACCGTCAACAAGATTCGCTCAAGGGCGAAAATGCCTCCGCTGTATATGGACTGGGCCAATGCAAATCCGGACCCGTATCTGGATAATGAGGCCACAGGCTATGTCAATGTCAGCGGAGTGAACAAGGGCGTTATTTTGGAAATCCGCCGCGAGAGGACCATAGAACTGGTGATGGAAAGCCAGAACCGTTATTGGGACCTCATCCGCTGGAAAGAAGGCCATTGCATCAACAGCGATTTCGAGGGAATCTACATTCCGGCCTCCCAGATGGGCAAGGCTTACGATGTGAACGGGGACTCAAAACCGGATATCTGTGCTTATATCGGAGGCAAACCTTCCATTTCCGACAATGTGTCCTTCTACGATGTCGGCAAGGACTACAAGGTTTCAGAAGAAACTTACGGCCGCCTTCTCTTCTTCCAGGGAGCGGGTACCAAAAGGGAATGGAACGAAGACAGGGATTATTTCTACCCTATACCGAGGGATGAAATCAATCTGACCAACGGAGCCATTACACAAAATAACGGATGGAATTAAGTAAGATTTGCTATGAACAAGATATTCAAATACATTATGGGAGTGGCGGCAGCATTTGCCCTTGTCTCCTGTCATTACAACCCTTTGGACTCGTATCAGCGGATTCCTCCGGACCGAGGTTCCGAGGAAGGGGAGGAACAGGGAGGACTCAACGGCAATTTTGCAGCCGGATACGGCACCTCCGATGAGCCTTACACCATCAAGACAGCTGCCCATCTGATGAATATGTCCAAGGGACTGATTGAGGATGAGATGGTTTATTTCCGTCTGGAAAACGATATCGACCTCTCGGGCAAGGACTGGACTCCGCTGAACAACAAGGAGCCTTACAATCTCTTTGTTGATTTTGATGGTAATAATCATATTATCAAGGGTTTGAAAGTTGAAAAGCAGCCCTATTCCAGCTTCTTCGGAATCCTCTGCGGAAATTGCCGCAACCTGGGTTTCATCGAGGCTGATGTGAACGGGGACAATGCTTCCGGAATCATTGCCGGATATTTGGGAATCCGTGCTCCGAAAAGTGCCAATTATGTGGGAGTGGTCGAGAATTGCTATGTAAGCGGTTCTGTGTACGGCTCTCCGGCAGGAGGTATTTCCGGGTATATGGGTACTGCCTACAATGGGGGAATATGCAGGATTGAGAATTGCTATTCTGCTGCCTCAGTGAGCGGAACCGGTTCTTCGGGCGGAGTCGCAGGACAGATGCTCAGCGGTTCTGTAATCAGCAATGTCTATGCGGCAGCTTCCGTGTCCACCTCCAGCACTACCAGCACTGCAGGAGGAATATGCGGATGGATGGAAGGTGAATCGTCCATCAATGGAGCTGTGGCCTGGAATGAGCAGATTATAGCAACCAATAAGGCAGTCATAGCCGGTTCAGAAAAGAATATAATCGAAAATGTGCTGGCCTGGGAGGGCATCAAGGGTGTTAGTTCAGAACTTACAGTTTCCACAAAGGAAGAACTTCAGACGGCTATTGCATCCTGGGGTGAGCCTTGGGCTGCTGATGGAGCTGCAGCAAACGGATTTCCGGCACTTGCCTGGCAGGTTGCCCGTGGAGACGTGGCCCAGGTCTGCGGATTGGAGCAGCGTTCCGACCCGGAACCTGAACCTGAACCGGGTAAACCTGTCGCCATTACTGCCGGAAGCGGCACTGAAACAGACCCTTACCAGATTACAAGTTTCGGCAATATGCTCTACATCAAGGATTTGATGGTGGCAGACCAGACAGTGTATTTCAAGCTGATGAACGATGTGGATATGCAGAATGCCGGCTACTTCCCTCCAATCAACCCTTCGGAGCCTTACAACCTGAAGATAGATTTCAATGGCAATAACCATAAACTCTTGAATTTCAAGTCTAAGAATACAAGTTATGCATCGCTCTTCGGAGTGCTTGTGGGCAAGTGCTATGACCTGGAGTTTGTTGATCCTGTGATTGTTAATTCAGGAACTGCCTGCGGTGTGGTTGCCGGATATCTCGGTGCGGGTCCCGGTCCCGGATTTGTCAAAAATGTGAAGATTACGGGTGCATCAGTGACTGTTGAGGCCACTAATGGAACTCCTCCTGTCGGGATGCTTTGCGGAATTGTTTCCAACAGCGGCTCCTCAATCAGTAACTGCACGGTAGAGGGCAATGTATCTAATGAATGCCTTAACGGTGATTGCGCCATTGGAGGAATTGCCGGGTCAGTCAGGTCTGCTAATGCCGTGATTGAAAACTGTACCACCACGGGAAAAACTGTTAAGGCTTTGACGCAAGTCGGAGGCATTGCGGGAAATGTCACTGCAGCTTCGGTGACAATAAAGGGCTGCAGAAGCTCAATGACACTGGGAGCCACGAGTTGGGATGCCCATATCGGAGGTATCGCAGGCTATGTGAATTCTGATGGTTGTGTCATCGAGGGATGCCGCTTCGATGGCAAGGTGGATGCAACAAATGGCCGTTTTGCCGGCGGTATAGTCGGAACAGCCGGAGGTTCGGTGACAGTGCGGGATTGTCTCTGCTGCTCAAGTGTAACTGCTGAACAGATGGCTGGAGGAATCGTGGGCGATCTCAAGAACAAGGGCCAGGTTCTCAACTGTCTGTTTACAGGCAATTGTACGGCAGGTCGCGCACAGGGAGGTATCGCAGGACGTGCTGCTGACGGAGGTTGGAATGCGCAGGGAGGCCCATACGACATTACCGTCAAAGGATGTCTTGTGTGGGATGCCACAATCGATGTGCTGAGCGATGCCAAGAACCATGATGGTGCCGGCGGTGGCGTGATAGTGGGCTATACCACAAAGACCAACACGTTGGCGGACTGCTTCCGCAATTCAGGTGTCAATTTCATCAGCGCCTGGACCAGTGTCGGCCTGGCTGTGGACCAGGAGAATGCCGATGCTTCACATCCACTCGCCAACGGCACATCTGACACAGACCAGGGCACGGCTCAGTCTAAACACATCTATCCGTACCACGGCAAGCTCACCGGAGAAACGGCATCTGCAAAGGCCGCTGCCCTGGGATGGAGCAGTTTCGTATGGGATCTTGAAGGTAATGTTCCGGAACTCAAATAATAAGACAAGAATATGAAAAGAATTTATATATTTTTGGCAGTTCTGACACTGTCGCTTTCCTGCAGCAGCAAATTCGACAATTCCCAGTTCATTCCCGAAGGCGACGTCCCGGGTGGCGGCACTGTCACGGACGAAGGTGTGATTGACCCCGGCCACAAGGAAGGCGACTGGATGGTCTATCAGGTGGACGAAGGTGTGACATATATGAATTTTGAGGCTCACGATGAGGTCAGTAAGGCCAGACAGATTGTGAATGTAATCAAGGTGGATCTCAACAGTGACAAATACAGCATCTGCTTCAACTGGTCAGAAGGGGCTATGGCAACCAGCAATGTTTTCCGTGGCTACAAGGCTCTTGCCACCATCAACGGAGGATATGAGCCCCAGTCCATCTATGTGAAGACAGCAGGGAGGACCAGAGCCAGCATCGTGAGCGATGTGGTTCCCGGAACAGAAGTGCCCCAATGGAAGAATGAGGGCGCGGTATTCACTGATGGCAGGCAGTCTGTACAGGTGGAATACTGCTGCAAGGACCTGAACCTGTCCCAAACCCGGGAATGGTATGCCAATGATACCCGTTCCAATGTGATTTCCAGTGCTCCTATGCTTATTGATGACTACGACCCCGTGGGTAAGACTTTCATTCAGAGATGCGGATATGTTGAAGGTATGAATCTGCTGTCTTTGGATTATGAAAATCCCATCCGTCACCAAGGTGTCCGTCACCCTCGTACTGCCGTCGCTCTTACTGCTGACAATCAGTTCCTGATGATTACCGTGGACGGACGATGGGACGGAAAGGCGGAAGGAATGAGTGCCAAAGAACTTACTGAATTCATAGTCAAGCATTTCAATCCGCAGTATGCTCTTAATCTGGATGGCGGCGGTTCCACGACAATGTGTGTCAAGGGCTATGGCGACAAGACCACCCACGTGGTGAACTATCCGACCGAAAACGGAGTATTCGACCACACCGGTGAGAGAAGTGTGACAAGTCATATCTACGTCATCAAGAACTGAAATTTATATCCTCACCGTCATAATCTGGTCGATGTCAGTGAGGTAGTTGGGCGTGAGGTGCTCCTTTTTGTTCTTCCAGACTTCGCGGTCGCTTCCGGCTACGGCGAGACCGATGGTTCTGAGGCCGTACTTGTGGTTCATCCTGTCGAGCGTTTGGGACAGTTCCACGCGCTCTTCCCTTCTCGCCACGGGGTCGAACAGAATGTGATGGCAGCAACCGGGGACTATGTCCGAGAGGATGACTCCGGACTTCTTGAAAAGGACTCCCTTGCGGTAGATTTTCTCCACCAGTTCCATCGCCACGGCCGTGATTTCAAGCGTGTCAGACGATGGGACGGGGAGTTTCCGGGTTGCTATATTCCCATACTGCGGAAGGTCCTCCCTAAAGCGGTTGCTGCAGGCGAATACCGACACGCAACCCGCCGCCGAGTCCTGTCCCCGCAGGGTGCTGCAGCAGCTCGACGCAAAGGAGGCCACTGAAGCCTTGAGGTCTTCTATTGAGGATATCATCTTCCCGAAACTTCTGCTGGTGGTGATGGTCTGTCTCTGGAGAATCTCTGACGTGTCGATGCAGGGGTGCCCGTTCAGCTCCAGCCAGGTTTGATAGCCTGGCTTGTGGAAGTGCCTCTGTACCCATTCCCCGGGTTTGTCCGCGAGCTGCAGGGGAGTATCTACACCGAGGGAGTTGAGTTTGGCAAAGGTCCCGGGGCCTATGCCCCATACATCGGAGAGTTCGAACATTGAGAGGGCCTTGCGGCGTTTCCCGTCGGTGTCAATCATACAGACCCCTCCGTAGCCTTTGTACTGCTTTGCGAACTTGCTGGCTATTTTTGCCAGTGTCTTGGTCTTGGCTATGCCCACGCTCACCGGGATGTCGGTCCAGAGGGCTATCTGATTGACCATCCCCCGCATCAGCTCCACTAGGTCGAAGTGTTTCTCATAGCTGTCCAGATACAGGAACTGCTCGTCGATGGAGTAGCATTCGGTATGTTCCACCGTCCGTTGCATTATGCTCTGCACCCTCTTGGACATTGCCGCATAAAGCATCAGGTTGCCGGAGAACACGGCCACGCCGTTCCTCTCTATGATGTCCTTCACCTTGAAGAAGGGATCCCCGCGCCGCAGACCCAGTGCCTTGGCCTCGGTGGTCAAGGCCACTATGTTGCCGTCGTTGCTCGACAGTACGCACACGGGCTTGCCCTTGAGTCCCGGATGCAGGGCGCGCTCCGCCCCTTCTGCTTTTCTTGTCTTCCATTTTCTGCTGCTTTGGAAGACAAAGGTAACATTATATTTGAAATATGTAATACGGTTATCAGAAATTTTCCAGTTCCGGGAAAGTGCCAATCTTTTCCGGGGAAGGTCAGATGCCGTTGCGGATGTACTCGACTGCGCGGGTGAGCCAGGTGTCCTCGCCGCCTTTGAAAGTGCCTTCGGCGTAGCTCATCTCTATGTCCGGGATGACTCCGATGCCCTCAAGTATGTCCCCGTTGTAATCCTTGACAACCCGGGAACTCAGGTAACCGTAGTGGTTGGCTCCGCGCTCTCCGAAAGTGCCGGCATAGTCCGCCTCGAAATCTCCGGAAATTACCCCGTGCCCTCCGAAAGTCCGCTCGCCTATGAAGCATCCGTTCGGCATTGCCTTGACCAGCATAGTGGTGATTTCGGACATACTCACTGAATAGAGGTCTGAAACTACGACCACAGGCCCGTCCACAGCCCTGTGCTCCGGACCGGGATAGAAGGTGTGGGGCATCCACGGAGAGTAGTCGAAACGTCCGAGTCCGCTCTTTTCGCGGCTCCAGCCCATCTGGACAGGCTTGTCTATCAGCAGCCCCAGAAGGTAGAACTCGTCGTTCAGATAGCCGCCTCCGTTTTCCCTCAGGTCTATAATCACCCCTTTGACATCATCCAGTTCCAGCACGTTCTTCTTGAAACTTTCATAAGCCCTGAACGTATCTTCCACGTCCTGGGTCGCGTAGTCATTCTGGGCAAGTTCAAGGAGTTGGGTGAGCATGAAATCACTGATGTGGATATATGGAATGCAGCCGTCAACCAGTCCTGAAACCACTGTGACCACATCTTCAACGCTTCCGTATTTCACATCTGTTGCCCTTCCCTGTTCTTGCAATTTCTTTAGCCAGGCCACCATCGTCAGGTCGTCCCAGGAATGTATGCCGATGCGGTCGCCATAGCTGGGATAGTTGAGTGCCCAGCTGATGTGCCTGGAATGGATGTGTTCCTCGTGGTAATAGTCACGGCTTGAGATTTCAATGTTTCCGGGACTGACGCTCACATTCGGCTTGTCCGCGTCCGAGGCCCACAGATTCTTGATTGAAAAATAGGCGTGATGGTCAGTCAGCCCGCCGAGAATGCCGTTGTAGAGCTCCTGGAGATGGGATGTCGAAATGGTATAGTCAGCTTTCACGGAGTCGTCCAGAGCAAGGAACTCAGGCATATACTCATTCTTCACCGATGTCCAGTCCACATCTTCCAAATCCCACATCGCATAGCTGGTGTTCATTGAGTTCCATATTGACAGGAATTGCTCGGAAGGCAGCCTGTAGTCCAACTGATTGGACGGGGTGAGGATTTCCGCTTCCGTCTTGCGGCAGGAAACAAGGCCGGCAGAGAGTGCTGCCAGGGCCAGAAAGGTATATATGGATTTTTTCATCATCGTTCATTCATTATTGTAAGACAAATGTACGGGGTCGGTATTGTGAAACAACTCTCCGGAAGACGCTATTTCCCGCCGCCGAAATGGAATGCGCAACCTACTCTGAGGGCCCAGGTGGTGTTGTAACGTGGTGCAACATTGTCCGGAGTGCGCGAAGCCGTGTCGATGAGACTGTACCAGCAGACGCCTTCCAGCCTCAGTTCCACAAGCGGGGTCACCTTCCAGCCCACTCCCGCAAGTCCCGTCAGACCCGCATCGAAACGCTGGTCCTTCCTGTCCAGGAACTCCACCTTCTCGTCAAAGCGGTAGCCCCTGACATCCTGATAGTATTTGAATGCCCCCTCCTGTTCCGGCTCAATCCCGATTGGAAGGCTTGCAACTCCTTTCTGCCAACTTGAGAGCCATCCGCCTATATAGCCTCCTGCATCCACCC
Organism: Rikenellaceae bacterium; assembly: GCA_022777205.1. Classification (GTDB taxonomy): domain Bacteria; phylum Bacteroidota; class Bacteroidia; order Bacteroidales; family UBA932; genus Cryptobacteroides. The sequence continues at coordinate 1,436 of JALFGP010000050.1, read as the reverse complement.
AGCCGCGCACCTTGCTGCCTCCGAAGGAAAAGGAAAGCATCAGCGGAACGTGCAGATAATGGTCCCTGGTGTCTGTCCACAACCCCTCATAAACTCCTGTGCGGTGCATAGTATGCCCTTTCTGTACATAAGAGACATCAGCCCTCAGGCCCAGCCAGTCCAGGAAATTGTACTGCACAGGCACAGTCACTTCCAGCCCTCCCATTCCGCCGTATCGGTAGTCGTATGCATAACCCTTGGCCACCGAATAGACATTGTAGTCGTACCCGGCCATAACGCCCACGCTCCACTGCGCCCTGGCTCCAAAACACAAGGTCAGCGCGAACAAGCACAAAATGATTCTTTTCATAAATGACAAATTTCAACACCGGCAAAGGTAAAAAAATATTTGCCGGATTATCCTTTTGCCGTCTTCATTTTCATCCATTGAACAAATAATTTCCCAATTTGGTTCATTTGTTCGTTCTGCCGATTGCCATCCTTTTTATATAAAACCGGTTAAGGACTCAGCTTACCACATAGGTCTTCAGCAAGGGAAGCCCAGCGGAAAGATACAGAAGGGCATCACTAGGGACTTCTTTAATCCGTCCGACAATTTTCAATATATAACCTGGCGCAATCCACAAAAAATGTGAGATTGCGCCAAGTTATCATCTTATAATCTGTCTTAATCGATGTTTTTTGACGCGATTAAGCCAAGTTATAATGATGGATTTTTCACCCTGCCGATGAAATGAGTAGTTGCTTTTGTTTGTTATTGTTTCTTATTTTACATACTTATAAGAGTGATATTCAACAACTTATAAGCAAATGTTTAAATAAGCGATTTTTTTATGCTTATTATGCATCACTCTCAGGAAGAAGGATCTGATTGGTCTTCTCTTCAAAAAGATACTTTGACACCCAGTACGCGTATAAGGCAGACGGAATGAAAGTGCTTGAACTTTAGCCGCAGGAGGTGTATATTCCGGCGGCGGTGCCGCGATCGACGTTGGCTGAAATGATACGCTGCGGAACCAGTTGCCAATAAGTATGTGAAACAAAGTAACTTGTGGCAAAGCCAGCCCTCGTGACATTCATCTGGACAGAGACATGCCATTACAAGGCATTGTGGGGCAGCCAGGGTGTCCCAATGGAAAGGAAATGTGTCCATCTGCACCGCATACATGCCACACAGCTACGTAGAACCATAGGGTGGGTGTGCAGATGAATGTCACAAAGACACCGCCGCAGGAATGCAGGGCCTCCGAATCAGAAATTGAATGATCTTCAGGGAGTGAAAGCCTGCCTTTACTATTCTTCATCCTCCGGCATATTGCCGGCGTAAGCCTTCCACTTGCTGATGAGGGCGCGCATATCGGCAGGGAGTTCGGAATCGAAACGGATGAACTCGCCGGTACGCGGATGAACAAAGCCCAGAGTCTTCGCATGGAGGG
>JALFGP010000047.1 GCA_022777205.1 Rikenellaceae bacterium | reverse complement strand
ATCTGCAATTGCGGACTTTTTCTCGGCCGACTTTGATGACATCTTGACAAACATCATATACGAAAACAAACAACTTAAGGCAATAATGAGGGTGGCACAACAACTACAACCTGCCGCCTGAATCACTTGCGAAACTTAAATATCTTTAATAATAACTTTCAGTTTTGCAATGAAATCTTCTTTCGACTTTTCTTCATTCCACTTTTTGCATAATTCACCCAGTTTTTCACCTTGATGAATCAAATACCCAATATAGTGATACAACTCGACGTCGTTGAACCACTCCTTAAAAGTTTGAGAATAGGATTTAACTATTCTCCAGCAGTTTTCTATATCCGAAGATTTCGACTTAAAATATTCGTAGAAATAGCGGAAAGTTTTGTATTCATCGGTACCAATGTTTCCAAATTCTCCCAATACTTTTTGCTCACATATTAAATCAAAAATAAAATCAATCCTTGTGGGGCGATCATAACAATCCTCATGTAAAAATAGCCAAAATTCATCGTTTTGCAGAGTATATTCAATATTGTCCCACTCACTGGCAATCTCTTGCTGCCTCAATTTTAAATGATTATCATTGGATACATGAAAATTGGATCGATTTAGGAACAAGGCTTTAATCAACTCTGCGTTTGTTAGGGATATCTTACCGATATTTAGCCGTGTAAATACCTTAATCGGGTCTTCATCTACTGATTCGTACCAAATGACCTTAGTCCTATGTATGAATTTTGATTGAAAATCATTATTGTTGAAGGTCGCTCCCATTTCCCTGGCCCAATCATGAATTGTTTTATAGGCCAGTTTCATGAAATGATAATCAATGTAGTCTTTAAATACCTTCCCTTGGGTGTGGACATTTTGATCATCATTGATTTCCAAGCATTTTAAGAATTCAAAACCATCATTTCTCGTGGCATATTTTATTGTAGGTAATAGGGTCTTTAGTTTTCCCACCCACATTTCATTAAAGTAATGAATGGTTAGAAATATCGTAGTCAAACGTTGTTGTCCGTCTATCACCTCATACCAATCAATCCTGTCGTTTTCCTTTTCCAAACGCGAATCATTTTCATCCATTCTCCTTACGACCAACGGTTGTAAGCAGTACCACGTCTCCTCGTTTGTATCCTTGTTTTTTTCGGGTTTAAACTCATTTATATCGTTCAGCAAGTCCATCACCTGCTGCTCCGTCCAGCGATAACCTCGTTGGTAACTCGGTATATAGAACTTCATCCCGAGAAGATCACTAACCGATCTTAAATCAATCATATTTTCAGCCATAATTGTTGTTTTGTACAAAGATAGCAAACAATCCTGCTAAACGTTAGCAGTTTTAGTGCAATCATACAAAGATAGCGTTTTTTGCTGGGCTTTCGACAATTAACGTAATAACCGAAGGAGAGTTGCCAAGGTTTGGCAGAAAAAATGCTTAAATTGTGTAAACACAAACAATGAAACCTATGGAACAGAATCATAAACCCGCAAAAGATCAGTTTGATGACAATAGCATCAAGGTCCTTGAATGGAACGAGCATATTCAAAGGAGGCCGGAGATGTACATTGGCCAGTTGGGCGATGGCTCTGACCCGAAGGACGGAATCTACACCCTGTTGAAGGGAGTTCTGGTCATGGCGAGGGATGAGTTCCAAATGGGATTCGGCAAAGGTTTTTCTGTCGAGGTTAAGAATGACTATGCCGTTGTCAGGGATTATGGCAGAGGGATTCCGTTGGAGTCCGTTGTATCTGCCACAAGCGGCATATCCGTTGGGATTGGAGTCAATCCGAAGGAAGTTACTGTCCACCCCGTAAAAGTGACGAACGCTCTCTCCATCGACTTCTATGTAGCATCTTATCGTGACGGGGAATGTTCCTGGGCGAAGTATTCCAAGGGAAATCTTCTCGAGAAAGGTATAGAGAAAACGGCAGAGGACAACGGCACATACATCAAGTTCGTGCCAGATCCGGAGGTATTTGCTGATTATGCTTTCAGGGAAGGGATTGTTAAAGAGATTCTTCATAGTATTGCTCGTCAAAACAAAGGGTTGTCCATATCTTTGAACGGAACTATCGTCCCAGATTCCTTCTGAGTTCCTCATAATAAGACATATTGAGAAAGGTGGTGCCGCCAAGTATCGCCTTTCTTTGTAGGCCTTCTTCGTGGACGTGGCCAAAGATGCAGTCGTGGTTGCCGGGGACGAATATGCGGAGTTTAGCAGGGATAGCCGTGTACCAAGCGAAGAAGTCTTGCAGATCGGCCGGGTTGAAGCCTTCACAAGCGTCACCGGCACAGATGAGTATGTCGGCTTCGGCTGGTATGGCAAGCCGCCGATACATCCCGTGGGTGTCGGCGAATGCAAAGATTGTATGTCCTTTGAATGGAATTACCATAGAATAAGCAAGTTATGAATCATACAAAGTTAGCCCTTTTCGGGGATTTCGACTGCAGGGAAACGACGCCGGGCTTCACGAATGGCGAATGCTTTCAGCTTTACCATGTCTTCGCCGGGCTCTTCCATTGCAATATTGATGTGATCCCCGGCCCAATTATCTGCATCTATGTCGTATTCGTTGTTTTCTGATTCAACGCTGGGAGATATGGTTATTTTCCACCCCATCCCTTCAGAATCAAGGAACTCGAAGTACCAATCATCGTATTTTGCATCCCTGTACCATTCATACATCGGCGTTTCAGCTGCCTGAGTGTCAACTTCTCGGTATAACGATTCGGCCTTTTTGAAGTATCCCTGTTCTTTATCAAGGACAAGATTTATGACCATTTCTCGTCCGTCATCTTTGAAGAAAGGATGCCCAAAAGGAAGGATCATCTTGTAGAAATTCTCTAAGATCTCTACTGGGTGAAATAGAATAATCTGGTCGCAAAAGGATTTTGCCTCAGTAACGTCAAGAATATCCCTGATTGTAGGCAACCCGGCAGAAAATAGGCGACTGGGATTTTATCTTTCGTGCCTGTCACTATGCGATTCCCCAGAACATACTGACTCTTTCCGCCCCAGGAGCGCGATGCGACCAGTATCAAATTACCAGGAGTCCATTCCATGCCAACAATCTCGGGACGATAATCATTGTATTTCTTCTTGCTCATATCAATAGATCTTTGAGTTCTGGTTTCATTTCTCGAACAATCTCTAGTACTCTCTCCATCAGGAACGGATACTCTTCATCGTAATAGTAGCCTTTTACGGTACCGGGAGTATGATACTTTTCTTCAAGGAGATTAACGTAGTCCGGGCTATCGGGGATGTGTTCCCAATTCTCGTCGCAGCGATCCAATTCGGCAGACCAGGGCTCATCACCCCGCTCGCCGGACCAGCGGAGATAGATAAGCCAATTGCCGCCGTCATTGTCTTTGAAGTAGTAGTATATCTGTGCCGGGCACCAAGGCTCCAACTGCAGTTCCCATTGGTTCAGGACTATCCCATTATCCAGTTTCTTTCCTTGTGCCATATTCTTGTTTGATTTGATAATAATGCTATTCAGTGGTATTAACTCGTCATCATTTACCAGCGTATACCAGGTCTCTGTCCATTGTATGCTATTAACGGAGTATTTCTCAATCTCTATTCTTCCGTGCTTTTCGACTGCCTCGCAGATCTCTTTTGATATGGCAATCGTTTCTTGTAGTTCGGTTGATAATCGAAAGGGCCTGAGATACCTGTCGGTGACTGGCGGAGCGTCAATACCAAAGTGCGTCGTATTTATCGATGAATAGTTGCATGCCCTCGCGGATTTCCTTTCGTTTCTCCTCGGGGCATACTGCAGGGCAGTCCAATGCAGCATAGTCCGCGAAGGCCTTCTGCATCTTCCACAGGTCTGCCTCCCAGAGACTCCAGCAGTTCTCCGGATCCTTCTGGCAATAGCTTCCGGGAGTCGCTCCCGAGATGCTCGATGCCTCGATGAACTCCTTGAGGTAGCGGCTTATGATTCTCGCAAGGGTGTGGTCGAGACTCCAGAGCTCATAGAGCTCGATTTTCGCTTCCTTTTTCTTCTTTCTGAACATAGTATTATCTGTTTATCGAGTGCGAAGATAGTTTGTCTCAATGCAGGAACATGGCAGTGGAGCGCGGGCTCTTTGCTGCCATATTATTGCGCTGGAGCGATGGCAGCTATTTCACGATAGGGTCGCTGCAGAAATCCTTCCTGCCGCAGTCCTTGCATCTGAATCCAGCCCATACTGAGTCGAAGTGCTCCATTGCCGCAGCGACGAGCGCCGGGTCGTCCGTGAGGATGCCTGCCTCGAAGTTTCGCCTGCGTCCGAATTTCATTCCCATCCCCGCGCCGGTCAGGTTGGCAGAGCCTATGTAGGCCTCCTTCCCGTCGAAAACGAGTATCTTGAAGTGCACTCTCGGGCAGAGGGCCCTCTCCAGCCCAGTGAAGAGGGACGGATACCTGTCGAATTCCTCCCGGAAGACTGGTCCCGGTTCCTTGGCGTGCAGGAGCCTCACGCCCACACCCTTGCGGATCAGCTTCGCGAGGACGGCGAGGAACGGCTGGCTGTCGGAACCCACCTTGACGTGCAGGTCCTTTATGTCCGCAGTCCCTATCCAGAGGGACGACTTCACTGAGGCGCATCTGGCGATGACATCGTTGTAGTGTTCGGTATCACTGATATATCTTGTCGGCATAGGCGGATGATTTGTACAAAGATAACGTCTTTCACTGCCAAAGCAATGCATGCGTGGAGAAGTAGAACAGTAATTTGAAATTCCGGGGAAGTCTGAACGGGGTGCCGACTGCCGAGCAATTGCACCGGGGGATTCTATTATTGCAGCAAATAGATATGAAAATGCAAGCTATGATAGTAAGGATGAGGGATATTCACCTGGATGAGTCCCTATTCCGCAATTACCTCGCGAGATATAAAGAACTATGTTGATGCCTATCAATGATGATGGGTATCCACATGACCTGTTCATGGCGCAAGGCAGATTCTCTATATTAATGTAAGACTCCGGAAAGGCTGCAATGGGAGATGACGCCTTTGTCATAGAGAAACATCTCTCCGCTGGAGTTCAGGTCCCAGAAAGCCGCCTCGGATTTCAGAAGCAGCTTCGAGTCCTTCCTGTCGGAAACCCTGAGTACCATACGGGTAGGGAAGTAGTCGAGAAGGGCTTTCACGTCCTGAGCGGGCTTCCTGCTGGAGAGTATCAGGCGGATTCCGAGCCCCGGTCCTTCCATTGCAAGGTGCTGGACGGAGTCCTTGACAGAGCGCCTTGAGTCCCGGCTGCCGAATTCCACAAGGTCGGAATATTCATCAATCACGGTCACAATCAAAGGGAATCCTGAGATGTCGACACCTACATTTTGCAGGGTCTCCCTCCTTTCCAGTTCGCGGCACAACTCGCCGAACCTCTCGTCCGCATCCCATTGAGGCTTTGACGTGTCGATGACCCTGAATTGCATTCCAGAGGCATTCGGACAGCTCTTCAGGGCGTCCACTATTACTCCTATTGCCGTGCTCTTGCCCTGCTTCGGGGCTCCGGCGACAAGTATGTTTGAGGCTTTTGAATAATCAAAAACCCTTCCTTCGCCGCTCTCTGAAGTTCCGATGGCCACCGGCCACCTGCAATCGTTGTTGTCCATATTCTATAATCCTTTAAGTTTCCTGTGTATCTTCCTGATTTCCTTCAGGAAGTCCTCGGCCAGGCTGTCGTTCTTTCGGCAGTCCGGAAGCCTGGAGATGATATCGGTCTGAAGCCGGTCTTTAATCTCTTCGCAGTCCATTCTCGGATGTTTGTCAAAGTCCTTAAGCAACCATATCGCCGTAATGTTTCATTGTGCCTGTCATTTAGCTGCAAATATGGGACATGCCACTGCAATAACATAGCAGGAGAAATCCTGCCACATTATTGCATTGAGAGAATGTTTCTTTGCAGTGGAAAACAAAATTACTTTATATGGAAAAGATCAGTTTAAGTGAGGGTCTGATGGCCCAGATGATGGAGAATGAGGCATGGGTACACATCTCAAAAGAACATCCATTCTCCTTGGATCAACTCGAGAAATATGCCGACAGAATTGACTGGGAAGAGCTTTCCTGTAATGGGAATGTATTTTGGACAATCCCGATGCTTGAAAAGTTCAAGTCAAGACTCAATTGGAGCCAGATTGCCAGAAAAATGTCAGAAGAGAAGGTCAGCGTAGAGATGCTGGAGAAGTTCAAGGATATCTGGGATTGGGACGAATATTCAGATTATGGTTCACTCACCGAAGAGATTGTCGAGCGATTTGCAGACAGGCTCAATTGGAGAAAACTAATAAACAACCATTCTCTGCACAACTGGGATGTTGAAGCCTTTTTCCGCAAGTATGAGGACCGGATTCCGGTGTCGGATTTCAAGGACTCAAGGTTATGGGACGAGTTGGTGGAAAAGAAGGAGATTGAATTGAGACGCAGAGTGCTTCTGGGTTGACATAAGGGATATCTTCATCACCGGCCGCACCCTCAAGAGGGCGGACTGGATGATAGAGAGGCTGGATGTCACGACCAATCCCGGTGAAATCCCTCAAACTCATTGATATACCCCTCCTTAGTGAGAAATGCCTTGAATATCTTGACAGGGCACTGGAAAGGAACGGGGGCACGCGGGAGGAGGATTCATATCTCAGAATTGATTAACTTTGCGCCATGGACCTGAAAATCCTGCACATGTCTGACACCCACGGTGTCCACCGCCGCCTGAGGGACCTCCCTGAGGCGGACATCCTCGTGCACAGCGGGGACTTCACGATGTCGGGCTCCGAGGCAGAGACGGTTGATTTCTTGGAGTGGGTCTGCGACCTTCCCTACAGGCATAAGGTGCTTGTTGCCGGCAACCACGACGCCTGTCTCTACGGTGCTTATCCGGACGGCCTTGATGACAACGTCCATTACCTCTGCGGCAGCGGGTTGGAGATAGAGGGCTTGAAGTTCTGGGGAGTACCTATGTTTATGGAGGACTGCCTGGGCGGGAAGCAGGAGCAACTATATGCAGCCATCCCTGAGGATACGGATGTCCTTGTCACCCATACTCCTCCCTATGGCATACTCGACAGGGACGGAAGCATCCTGTACGGCTCAAGGGAGTTGCTCGGGAGAGTCCGATTTGTACGTCCCCGTATGCACCTTTTCGGCCACATCCACAAGTCTCACGGAACCGTCAGCGACGGGGTGACCGTCTTTTCCAATGCCGCAATTATGGACGAGGGGTATGACCATCTGAATGCCCCGAACGTGCTTTCGCTGACGGTATTGGCGGATTGATCTATTTTTTATATTTGCACTTGCGAAACCGCCATTTCGGAAACCATTGTTTCGCAACTGAATTTCTTTATGGCCCGCAAAGCCTCGTGAAACCATATTCTTGTGTTTATCTGAGACCGGCGATTCCAAGGTGTCGTTCAAAAATTGTATAGAACATCTTTTGTTCCGTTTTCATTATCCCCAATCGGTTTGCCAGTGACTGCCATTGCTTAACCGTATTCAGTACTTCACTTATGATTTGCTGAGCAATATGCTTCTGCAGCATATATTCCTCACAAGAATCAAGCAATTCATTCAGATCCGATTTATTTGTATATCTGTTGATTAACAGACTCTGATATTCATTCAGTGTTGGATTCATATCATATGCCGGAGCCAAAGTCCATCCCTTGGATGTCAGAAGGAACCCGTGATTACGGAAATGGTCATCCGTATTACCAATGCAGATGTTGAATGCAACTCTGCGATACAGCTCTTGCAGATTATCCTCCACGTCAGTACAGTTTTGAAGTATAAAATCAACAATATCCAGATAGCCATGGCCGGTATTGGCATTATCACCATCATTTAAGCCCAAAAGAGTCATAGCTGATGCAAAGTGTATGCGCTTGCCATCTTCCTTCCTGTCAAATCGTCGGGAAAGCAATGTATGGTATTTGTCATTTGTAAAGATTACTCTGGTCTCTGCTGCGTGTATGCCTGCCTTCTTCGCTAATAGGTGTGAGAAATGTTCCCAAAGCCCAGTATCATAATCATCTTTGCGGGACGGAAACTTTGCTATATACAAAATCTTGTTTTCATCAATCACGCTTGCCTTTGGACGCGCTCCGCCAAGGGATGATCCAGGGTGTACAAGTTGCTCTATCCAGCGTCTTTCAGGCAGATGGTTCTCCTCTTCACTTTTTTCGATCTCAGAACTGGCAGCAATCAGTTCACGGATATCGGTCAGGGGTGGAATTCGTAGAGCTTTACTTTCATTGATATATTCACCATCCAAGGATTCCTTAAATCGGAGACCACCCATGCGGGAGTAGTCTTCGATTCCGATAAGATAGTCAAAGGATGAAAGACGGCGGACAGGACGATTCTCCTCTTTCGCCAGAATCTGTTCCCTGCGATTTATCAATGTGCGTCCCCATCTGTCTGGGAGGGCATCTGCAAAACATCCGAAAATATCCTTGCCGGGAGCTGTATATTGCTGCCCTGGATAGTTATTCAAGTCATCACTGAGAAATAAACTACCATAGTCCCTAAGCCAGTCAGCACTATAGCAGAATCCATAACTGTCCGAGCCACGAAGTGATTCATAACTCAACTCTCCAATCATCCGTGGTTCTTTCAGCCAATCAAAATCAGCAAAAACATAGAGTCTTTTCATAGCTTATTCCTTTTTGGATGCTCTCTCTCGCTTTTTCAAACTTAAATCCTGCAAGGCCTTTCCCATTGCGTCTTCTTTGGCAAGGAGAAGTATATCATCATCCAGATGAAGCGCATAGAGAACTCTG
>JALFGP010000140.1 GCA_022777205.1 Rikenellaceae bacterium | reverse complement strand
ACAACGGCGGAAGGGGGTGCGATGACTTGGAATCTGCCGTTTGGCAATGAGACGGTTGGGCGTCAGCAGGTGTACTATGGCAATCCTCTTCCGGTCATTGAGGGGGAGACCTGGAATGAGTTCATATACCGTCTGGCACAGTTGCTGTCGCTTCACGGGCAGAATAAGGATGCTCTTGCCAAGTCAAAGCTTGGGGGTTGGGAGTATGATATCATTGGCCCGTGGTACAAATGCAATATGACTGATATTATGGCTGCTTTGGGACTGGTTCAGTTTGAGCGTTATCCACGAATGCTGAATAAGCGTGAGGAGTATGTGTGTCGGTACAATGTTGCTGTGGATGCTTTGAATGAGAGGCTCGATGCTGACCATCAGGTTGTTTATCTCAACCACAAGTCTTCTGACCATTGTTCATCCCATCACTTGTATATGCTTCGTCTCCAGGGCCGCTCCCGTGAGGAAACCAACAGGGTGATTGAGCTGATGGCTGAGCGGGGCATTGCTACCAATGTCCACTACAAGCCTCTCCCGATGATGACTGCCTACAAGGCGCTGGGTTTTGATATAGCTGATTTTCCAAATGCTTATCATCTGTTTGAAAACGAGATTACTCTTCCTCTGTACACCAGAATGTCCTCGGAAGACTTGGAGTATGTTATCTCGAATTTCGTGGATATTATCTCGCGGCTATAGATTGTCGCTAAACGGGGCCTTCTCGGTTCCGTTTTTTTTATGGCCTGTGTGTATGAGTGTATTAGTATAGTAATGGGGCTTCTTTCGGTAGTGGCCGAGCGGGTTGGGTGTGACGGGATGGAGCGTGAATCGGTGCTGGTGGATGCCGTCGTCGGGGCTGAGTGTTGCGAGGAAGGATGGGGCGGGGTAATGTTGAGTTTTTTATTGCAAATGTTTTGGCGTTGTTGGAAGTTTTCTTACCTTTGTGGGGTAATGATTTTCTATGAGTGAGAGATAAGCGCCTCACAGACGTAAAACAGAGTATTTATTCATTGAGTAGATGCTCTGTTTTTTATCTACCGGATGTATGCTCTGAAAGCCGCTCCGACGCAACACTCAAATAAATTATCATTATGAAAATCATTACAATTATTTTTTACGTTTGTGAGCGCCTTTTTGATGAGCTTGTCAAAGAGTGGCTCAAGAGTCGGTACACCATTGTCTCCGGGAGTTTCCGGGAGGTCAGGGGGCGTAGGACTCGAGTGCGGAAGGGGCATTTGAGGCGGAAACGTTGATTTTGTGACTCTTCCCTGCCTTCGGGCTGTCTGCTTTCACATCCGGGTTTGCCAAGGGGAGGTGTCTTTCGGGGATGCCTCCCTGCGGTTATGGGGGATACCCGGTCGGGCCGGGCATGACTCCTGTTGCGTGAATCGGTGCTGGTGGATGCCGTCGTCGGGGCTGAGTGTTGCGAGGAAGGATGGGGCGGGGTTGTTAAGTTTTGGTGAACAAAGGCAAAAACTCAAGAATAATTTTGAATATATGATTTTAATACCGACCTTTGCGCGCTGAAAGAAAACCGGACTACCGCAGCAAAAATATGTCCCTATTAAAAATCATAGCTAACGCATTGACCTTCCGCAATTCGAGGGGGGGGCAGGGATATGTTATACCGTTAACTATTACAACCCGCGCGGAGTTATCCTCCGACCATATAGAAAGGGTACTGACACCATAACAAGTGTCGGTACCCTTTCTCTGTTACACAAGGGGTACGTCGATGAGAATCGCCGGGTGGGTCCGAACAGCCCCCTTTAAAAAGTATTGTTTAACAACCAAATACTTAAAACAAATGAAAGCGAAGACAAAAAATTCATTCTACGAGTCGCCTCTCGTATTCATAGAGGTGGCCTCACCCGAAGAAGGCTTTGCCCAGAGTCCTTACGGAGACCCAGGAAAAGCCGGAGCTGATGGAAGTTATGATTCAATTGAAAGAGATTTTTGATGGAGGAAAGAGCTATGAAGACAAATTTAAGATTCCTGGCGCTTTCGGCAGCCATACTTTCAATGTTCACCGCCTGCCAGCGCGAAGAACTCGAGCAGAACCAGAAACCGGAAGCCCTCACCCACAGCGTTACATTTGTAGCTGGTGCTCCTGAAACTAAGACTACCGTAGATATCAGTGATGAAAAGACCGCTAAGTTTAAGTGGACTAAGGCTGATGAGGATAGATTTACCGCTTATGAGAATGGAACTGAAGCACTAGAGACTGTTGGAGTTCTTGACGTTAAAACTGGAATAATGTCCCTCGTGGCCACTTTTGATGGCAAGAGACCTGAAAGCGCTTCTTATGTAGCTGTGGTCAATAAATCAAATGCAACTCAGACTATGAGCGCTGAGGCTTATGACGAAAAGGCTGATATCCTCGTTTCAAAGGCTGTCAGCTCATTTGATGGAGAAAAGGGTGTTCAACTTCAGTTCAAACGAGAGGTTGCTATCGCCAAGATGACTCTCAAGAAACTTGATGCCGGTGAAGTTATCAATAAGGTTACTGTTTCTTCAAATGCCGAAATTGCCGGAAGCTATGGTGTTGACGGATGGGCATCTCCTGCCGCTTCATCTATTGAGATTTCTTCAACATCAGCTAAGGAAGTTGGAGTCTATAAAATCGTTGCCAATGAAGCCGGTGAGGCCGTTGTGTGGTTCACCTGTATCCCTCAGGATGCTGCTACCCTTACCGTAAAGGTTGAGGCTGCTGACGGCGACACCTACACCAAGGAGTTCAAGCCTATCACCCTCACCAGTGGTGACGTGAAGGCCTTCGGCGTTGCGATGGCGAAACTGGTTGATCCAGAAGGAGGATGGGTTAAAACTGATATTTCAGCAATCAGTGCTTCTGATATAGTGGTAATTGTAGGTGGCGATTATGGAATCAGGAATGATGAGGGAACTTCATCTAGCCCTGATGTCGTCTCTGTTACAATCAGTAATAATAAAATTACGTCTGTAGTTCCAGATAATATCAAATGGAACATCTCAGGAAATTCAACTGATGGATATGTTTTCTATCCAAATGGTGACTCAACCAAGTGGCTATATTGCAATACTACTCAAAGCTCTAGTAGTAATAATAATATTAGGGTAGGAACTGGGGATAGAAAGCAGTGGAAGCCAGATGAGAATGGATATTTTGTCAATACAGTTGGCGGAACTGAAACATATGTTATGAGGGTATTATCAATCAATGGAACTTCTGATTGGAGAAGTTATATTAATACAGAAAATAATCCACAGAAACTGGAGTTCTATGTCCTTCAATCATCCGGCTCTTCCGAGGGCGGTTCTGATCCAGTGAAACTGGCTGCTCCTTCAGTGAGCTGTACTGCCCGGACTGAGACCAGCCTTACCTTCTCTTGGGCTGCAGTTGCCAATGCAAGTGGTTATCAGGTGAGCGTGGATGGTGGCAACTCTTATGGAACTACCCTAACCGAAACCACATACATCTGGACAGGTCTTACAGCTAACACCACCAAGAAACTGTATGTCAAGGCTATCGGTGACGGCACCAACTACACCGACTCCGAGGCTGCATCTGCAGAAGACACTACAACTTCAGGTTCTGGTGGCGGAGAAAACCCTGGAGTAACAACAGTATCATTGGATGAAACTGAAATTAGAGATTTAGGAAAGCTTGCTTATACCGACCTAAAGACAATCAATGATGGCAAAGTTACTTGGACGGTGTACGCTTATAAAGACAATGCAAGTCGCCCTTGGTTGCAATTGAAAAAGGATTCTAATATATATGTAAAAATATCTGCACCAAGTGCTATAAAAGAGGTACGATTAACAATTACGAGTGCAACTAATTCTAAAGGCGGGGCAGAAGATATTTCAAAGCATTCCGCTTATTCATCATCTGGAACAATTTCATTAAAGTCAGCCGATGCAGCTGGTGATACCACCAAAAATGATGTCGTATCTTGTACAGGGAATGCAATATCAAATAACAATGTTACACTTGTTCCCAATGGTTCTTATAATGACTTGTATTTGAAAGTATCCGCAGGTGCGAGAATTTGGGGAATTGAAGTAGATTATTGACTCCCATCCGGCGGCGGCGCCGGGGGTGAAGAGCCCACAGAAAGTAAAGAGCCGAGTGCTTCGGTAAGCAACGGCAGCCCGATAATAGCGAGTTCGACAGAGGTGACTCTGTCGGGCTCCTTCTCCGGGGCTACAAGTTTGCCATCAGAGGCGGGATTCTGGTACGGAACCTCTTCCAACTCGATGGACAGCCATATTGTTGCCACCGTCTCATCCTACAGCAACAATGCTGACGGTTACGACGGCACTTTCAAGGCCACACTCACCGGTCTCACACCGGGCCAGACCTATGTGTTCCAGTCCTATGCCACAGTGGCGGGGACTGGAACCTTTGCATCTCAGACCCAGACTGCCTGGGCGCTGAATTCTAACTACTTCACAATGCCCGGCGGCGGACAGGACCCCGCAGTGGACAAGGATTGGCTCGAACTGCCTTCCGGACATCAAGGTAGCCAATATGTAGTGAACACCTATTACTCAGGTGAACGCAACTACACCCATCTCTACGACACCTCGATGATGACCTCCCTCTGGACCGCCTATCCGCTCAACAGCAGCCATATGGGCTCCCTCTCCAGGCCATCATGGGATTACAGTCCGTCCATCCCTCAGTCATATCAGGCAGACCTCACCTCACATAGCTATTCCGGCAGTACCTACAGCCGCGGTCATATGTGCCCCAACGGTTCCCGCAATGGCAACCCGACTATGCAGAAGCAGACCTTTTACGTGACCAACCAGGTCCCTCAAATCCAGAACAACTTCAACAGCGGCATCTGGAGCAACCTGGAAAATGCAGTCCAATCCCTTGCCAAAAGAGAGGAAATCTATGTGGTGACAGGTGTGGCGTTCCACAAGGTAGGCGAAAGCAGGACCGTCAACTATGTGTCTCCGGCCGACAACTCCAGCCAGAAATGCCCAATCCCGAACTATTTCTACAAGCTCGTCCTGAGGGTGAAATACAGCGGCAGTACCGTCACTGATGCCCGCGCAATAGGCTTCTGGATGGAGCACAAGGCCTACACCGGTGACTCCTACGTGAACTACACTGTTTCAGTGGACCAAATCGAGCAATGGACCGGCTTCGACTTTTTCGTGAACCTCCCGGACCTGATAGAATCCTCCGCCGAATCCGCCACCCTCTCGTGGTCCGACTTCACTGCCTGGTAATGTGTTCCGTCATTATCGGCCATCGCCAAGCATAGTTTGAGAAAAAGTGTAAAAAAACTCTAAAAAGATTTGGAGGATACAAAAAGAAAACCTACCTTTGCAATCCCAAATGAAAAGAGACACCTTTTTGATGGGAAAAAGTGGTTTGATTCGTTAGCTCAGTTGGTAGAGCACAACACTTTTAATGTTGGGGTCTCGGGTTCGAGCCCCGAACGGATCACGAAAACATAATGAAAAATATAGGGTTCAAGCCCCTGTGAGTTGCTTGAAAGACATATTGCTTCCTTAGCTCAGTTGGTAGAGCACGACACTCTTAATGTTGGGGTCTAGGGTTCGAGCCCCTAAGGGAGCACAAGAAGGGACGGAGTTCAGATTTGAACTCCGTTTTCTGTTATATGTCTGAAAATGGTATGTGTTGCTCGAAACCGTCATTATTTTGCAAAAGTGTTGTTTGTGCGCAACACTTTTTATATCTTTGACTCATAAAACATGGAGATATGGATGCCTTATTCAGAAAACACGACAGACTTTTGGCCAACACATCAATGAAGATCATCCGTGAAAAGATGGAGCAGATTCATTGGAATGCGCAGATTATAAGTGTTATGGGCCCTAAAGGAGTCGGTAAATCTACACTTATTAAACAGCATATCAAGCAGAACTACCAGCCTGGAGACCGAAGAGTTCTTTATTGCTCAGCAGATACGATTGACTTTTCTACGAGAACATTGGTAGAGCTTGCGGAGGAGTTCCATATTCACGGTGGAGAGCTGCTTGTCATTGATGAGATTCATAAATACAAGCCTGGGACAATGGACTGGAGCAGGGAAGTCAAAGAAATATATGAACTTTTTCCATCTCTCAAGCTCATTGTAAGCGGTTCGTCTCTTCTTCAACTCAGAGAAGGTGATGCAGATCTTTCACGTCGTGCTATCAAATATACTATGCCCGGACTTTCATTCCGCGAGGCCCTGAAGTTCTATCATGGTTTGGATTTTCCTAAATGGACGTTAGAGGATATCTTGTCACACCCATACGAATTGTGGGAGATGGTGATATCAAAGTGTAAACCGATAGTCCTCTTCAAAGAATACCTCGAAAAAGGTTACTATCCATTCCTTCTTGAAGGTGAGTACGAATACTACACTCGCATAGAGCAAGTCGTGAACTACATCATTGAGACAGAATTGCCACAGATATGTAATGTAGATGTCTCAAACATACGAAAGATTCAGGCACTTGTTAAACTCATTGCTGAAGAAGTGCCATTCGAACTGAACGCCAACAAACTGGCCGGTTCGTTGGAAATAGGTAGAGACACAGTAGTTGAATACCTGAAATACCTTGGAGACGCCAAAGTATTTAATCTTCTTTATTCCGATAAAAAGAAGATGGGCAAACTGTCCAAACCAGATAAAGTATATATGGAGAATCCTAACCTCCTTCACGCTCTCGCTCCAGGTAAAGTTGATATAGGAACGGCTCGCGAATGTTTTGCCATCAATAGTTTGGCAGAATGTCATCGTGTAGAATATGGAAAGACACAAGGAGACTTCAAGGTAGATAACAGATACACCTTCGAGATCGGTGGCCGAAGCAAAGATTTCTCTCAGATCGCCGGTCTCAAAGACTCATACATATTTGCCGACGATTGGGATATGCCAGATGGCGCAAAACTACCACTCTGGATGTTGGGATTTCTATACTAATTATATGTGTTTTGAAGATGAAGATTAAGAAGAGCATGAATCATACTATGCTCCCTAAGGGAGCACAAGAAGGGACGGAGTTCAGATTTGAACTCCGTTTTCTGTTGTGGATGCCCGCTCGGCGTCGTGAATGACGAATTTCTCAATAATCAGATTCGTAACGCACCCAAAAATAAGTCCGAAAACAACTCCCACAACAGCCCCCACTACAACGTCCCCCAAAAAGTGCTTCCCCACAAATATCCTGCTGATTGACACCAAGAACGCCCAGCCTATCATCACAACCGTATAAACATCTATCAATCTTTTCCTCTTCCTTTCCGCTTCCAGACCTCCCTTGCAATGCTTCCTGAAAACCACCGAAGTGCAGCAGGCTACCCCGAAAGCATTGGCAGCGTGAGCCGAAAAGAAACTGAATCCTCCGCCCCATTCCAGAACGTGCAATCCCTGCTCAATCATAAGAGGGTCATTGACAGGCCGCACCCTCTGTACCCAATGCTTGATGAGATTGGCGAACTGGTCGCAGCACAACACGGTCAGAGCAACGGCAGCCAACAGCACAAGGGCTTTCTTCCACCCCAACTTCCAGAACATCAGAGCCACCAGAGCTACATAAAACGGAATCCAGACTTTCTTGTCTGAAAAGAACGACATTATCGGGTCTGTAAAACTTGAATGGAGGCTATTGATTGCCAGAGTCCAACTCCGGTCCAATTGTTCGAGTTGCATCAGGTCCATACTGTTTTATTCTTTGTGAAGCGCAGCCCAGAGCATATCCTTAAGCTCCTTTATGCCTTCGTTGGTAATCGAAGATATGAATACGTGAGGAATCCCCTCCGGCAGCTTAGGCTCTATTTCCGCCTCCAACTGCTTGTCAATCAGGTCACATTTTGTGATGGCAAGAACCCTGTCCTTCACGAGCAGTTCCGGATTGTACTCCCGAAGTTCATCAAGCAGCACCTCATAACTGCGGCTGATGTCATCCTCCTCCGCCGAAACCATAAACAGAAGTACAGAATTCCTCTCAATATGTCTGAGGAACCTTATGCCCAGCCCCCGGCCTTCGTGAGCCCCTTCTATGATTCCGGGTATGTCGGCCATTACAAATGACTGGTCGTCATAGTACCGGACCACGCCCACACTTGGCTCCAAAGTGGTAAAAGCATAGTTGGCCACCTTCGGCCGAGCCGCAGACACAGTGGAAAGCAAAGTGGATTTGCCCGCATTAGGAAACCCGACAAGTCCCACATCAGCCAACATCTTGAGCTCCAGAATATACCACCCTTCGCTACCAAGTTCACCAGGCTGTGCATATCGGGGAGTCTGATTAGTGGCAGTCTTGAAATAAGCATTGCCCAAACCGCCGCGCCCGCCCTTGACAAGCACAAACTCCTCTCCAGCTTCCACCATTTCGTGGATAATCTCTCCAGTTTCAGCATCCCGGGCAACCGTCCCCAGCGGAACATCCAGATACACATCCTTGCCGTCCTTCCCCTTGCAAAGCGCCCCGCTTCCATTCTCCCCGTGTTCAGCCCGTATATGTTTCTGATACTTAAGGTGAATCAAGGTCCAAAACTGAGGATTTGCCCTCAAAATGACATTCCCCCCTCGTCCCCCGTCACCACCGTCAGGACCTCCCTTGGGAATATACTTCTCACGCCTCAGGTGCATCGACCCGGAACCGCCGTTCCCTGATGCACAGAATATCTTTACATAATCTATGAAGTTGCTGTCTGCCATAAGTATTTATTTATCAATGTTATATGGGGTTCAAGTAAGCTCAAGATAGGGTGCGAGTAACAAACGAGTAACCTAAAGCTGCTATTTTTACTTTATTTTAACCTATTTGGCTATAGAACGGTTTTGAACCAACTGC
>JALFGP010000139.1 GCA_022777205.1 Rikenellaceae bacterium | reverse complement strand
GAAATTCCTTATGCACAGGTGGCAAGGGAGGCTGTGAACTCCTGGCCGGAAATCGAGAAGTTGAGCATAGGCGACGGTGCAGCTGTAAGCACTGACAGTCTGAATGTGGAAAGGGGTCTCACCGTGATTGCGCACACCAAGTCGAAGATGGACGAGGTGGAGAAGGAAAAGTTCCATAAGTGGCTGACCATCAGATTGAATCAAGAGAATATAGACTTGGTGGAGGTGGCACCTGCCCCGACTCCGGCACCTGCAAAAGCAAGAAAAAAATAAACAGTATGAAGAAAAAGATTATCCTTGAAGCAATTGACCCTGTTGAGATTTATGGACCAGCCAACAAGCTGCTGGAGATTATGTGCGGCAGGTTTCCTGAACTCAAGGTAGTTGCCAGGGGTAATGAACTTCTTCTGGAAGGGAGCCAGGCCGATGTGACATCCTTCAATGCAAAACTGGAGCAGCTGATTGAAAAGAGAATGCACAAGAGGAGCCTGAGCCGCTATGATGTGGAATCCCTGTTTGACGAAGGCATCAGCCAGGAGCAGGCTTTCGCAGACGGTGCACAGATCATTGTACACAACAACGAAGGAAAGCCGGTCAAGGCCCGAAACGCGACCCAGGAAAAAATGGTGAGGGCTTATTTCGAGAATGATTTGACTTTCGCCATAGGACCGGCGGGAACGGGCAAGACTTACATTGCCATTGCTCTGGCTGTCAGGGCGTTGAAATTGCGCGAGGTGAAAAGAATCATTCTCACCCGTCCGGCGGTGGAAGCCGGGGAAAGGCTGGGATTTCTGCCCGGGGACCTCAAGGACAAGCTGGATCCGTATCTGCAACCTTTGTATGATGCGCTGGGGGATATGATTCCGCCCAGGAAATTGCAGGAGTTCATCACTGACGGAACCATTCAGATTGCGCCTCTGGCCTATATGAGAGGGCGCACACTGGATCGGGCCTGCGTGATTCTGGATGAGGCACAGAACACCAATTTGGGACAGTTGAAGATGTTCCTTACGAGGATGGGACGGGATGCAAAGTTCATAGTGACTGGCGATGCCACCCAGATTGATCTTCCGAACCGCAACGAAAGCGGGCTAATCAAAGGGATGAAACTGCTGAAGGGGATTCCTGGAATATGCACCATTGAATTCACAAATGCGGACATCGTGAGGCATCCTCTTGTGACCCGTATTGTCAAAGCCTTTGATGCCGCTTCCCAAACTGAGATTACATCCTCAATTTAAACCCGGCCAGAAGGGTATCCGGACAAAAATTGAAGACGGATGCCATCTCGCCTGCCATACAGAAACCGCAGTTGCGGCACAAGTCTGTGCCATATCCGCTGCAAAGCCCATCGGTGCCGTCCGGGTAGATGAAATTGGTCACGAAACACTCCCGGCCCAGTTGCATCTGTCCCAGGGAGTTTTTCTTCATTTTCTTGAGTCCCGACACAGAATTCATAATCGGATAGCCCTTCTTCTTGTAGGCCAAGACCTTGTCTATGACTTCCACCTTCTTCTCAACCGGTAACATCAGATATTCCGTACCGGGATAAGGGGTGTGAAAATTGACAGAAATCTGTTCAATGGCAGGATTGCTGCGGGCATATTCAATAGCAGCATCCACAGACTCCCAATTCAGGGAATTCACAACCATATTCACACTGAGATGCTTATGGCCGCTGCGTCTGATGTTTTCCTCCAGCTTGGCAAAAGTTCCCTCGCCCCGGATGCTTTCGTGATATTTGCCCACTCCATCCATAGAAACCCAAATGGAATGCGGATGTATCCACGAGAAATCCTGCTGTGCATTTGTGGTCACGGTAATGGAAAAGAAACCAATGGACTTTGCGGCATCGATGATGTCATTGATGGTCTTCTCCCCTTCCCTCCACAATGTGGGTTCACCTCCCTCAAGGTCAATGAAGCGGGAACCAGCCGCATAGGAGCGTCTCATATCCGCAAGAATATCGTCGAACTTCCTCTGCCTGTAGCCCGCACTTCCATATACAGAACAATGCTTGCAGCGGAGATTGCATTTGTCGGTTATGAAAAGTACCGTCTGGAGAGGTGCCCTGCGTCCGAGAAAACGGGCACATACAAACCACCAGGCAAGATAGAAATACTGCTTAATCATATAAACATTATCATAAAAACATCACCAAAAGAAACACGATGATCACAATCAGACAGAAGAAGGTGCAGATATTGCGAGCCATCAGCCAGCGGAAAAGGAACCAGTCAATCCCCGCCTCCACATAAGCAGGCCAGTTGCCCATAGGCCCCATCCACCAACGCGGCTGGTCATTGCGCGGCAGGTTGTTGATAAATTTCCAGGTGGACACAATCAGGCTTACGGACATAGGCAATACTGCAAGAGCACAGAGATACCAGAGGCTCCACCCGAAGCACAAGATGTTCACAGCCAAGCAAAAGAATGGCACTACTGACATAATCGCAAGTGCGGAAATCTGGGACTTCTTGCCGCCGAGCAGATGCGCAAAGGTGAATTTGCCCAGTTCCCTGTCTGCTGAAGTCTCCATCATCGAATGGACATACACGATATTGGTTACCATACAGCCCACTCCAATGCTGAGTATGCAAAGGTCGGGACTGAAAGCACTGCCGGTGAGTGCAGTATGGACACCCAGCATATTCAGAGGCCCGAACATAAGGCCAATTACCAATTCCCCGAAACCGTGATACCCCAACTTCAACGGACCACCGGAATACTGGGTCCCGAGCAGCAGCCCCGTCAAGGCATAGACGCACACCATAAGAGCGGAGCGCCATCCGTTGATGAAGAACTGCCCCACCACCACTATCAGTCCCATAACTCCGGCAAATCCCAGAAAGCAGAGCACGGCCTTGAGCAAATCAGCCTCAGTGGCCTCCCCGGACTGGATGTAATGGCATTTTTCCATACGAGCCCTCACAGACCCCTCAGCGATGAGGCGGGAACGCAACTTGCCGGAAGGCAGTCCCTCCCTGTAATCAAAATAGTCGTCTGCAAGGTTCATCCCCAGATGCGCCGCGGCGATGCCCAGCACAACCGGGAAGATGAAAGGCCATAAAAAGCCTCCGTCACCGCTTGACAGGACAATTGCGGTGACACAAGGCAGAAGGCTCTGAGGCAGAGCTATTTTGCGGGCATTATTGAGCCAGAACTTGAATTTCTTCATCAGCGTCTGTGCTTTTTACCTTTCTTCTTTAACGAGTTGAAAATGAGGAAGGCAATCAGAGCCAGGACAGCGACACCGATGCAGATATAGGTGAAATAGCCGGCATTGTCGCCCTTCACCCTGGACCACATCTTGAGCAGTTCTTCAGTGCGGTCGCCGTTGTCGTGCATCATACCGCAACGTGCAATCACCTCTGCAGAAGGGTAAAAAACAGGATTGACGCAAACCGAATCAGCATCCTCACCGAAGAAATAGCGCACATCTATAGGCTCGAATGACTCCTCATCCTGCACTGCATCGAGAATGGTCTCGCCGCCAAGGCAGCTCACATAACCTATTGCATCCATATTGCGGATGGCATTTTCAGGCATACAGAGATAGTTGATGAAATAGCGCGCAGCCTTGACATTCTTGGCGTATTTCGGGATCACCCAGCCGTCGAACCACACGGTACTTCCCTCCACAGGCACGGCATAGTCAAGGGCGACACCCACCTCTTCAGCCTCATCCATAGCCCAGGCAGCATCACCGCTCCAACTCAGGTTTATCCACCCCTTCTCTTTGGTCATCTCCTCTTTTCCGAAGTCCGCCTCCCAGCCGAGCACATTGTCCTTCACATCATTCATAAAGGCCTCCACGGCAGCTATGGACTCATCTGATGCATCAAATGCAACCTGCGACAAAGTAAGTTCGCCTGAGGCAATCTGTTCGCGATGCAGGGCAATGTTCAAAGAAGTATAGACATCCCTGAAAGCATCCTTGATGAAAATCCTGCCCTTGAACTTAGGATTCTTGAGGCAGTTCCAGCTCAAAGCCTCCTCCCGGGTCACATATTTGGGGTTGTAGAGTATGCCGGTGGTTCCCCACATATAGCCCACAGCGTAGTCGTTGGCATTTTTGCCGGAACCCTCTATCTCAC
Source organism: Rikenellaceae bacterium (assembly GCA_022777205.1). GTDB lineage: Bacteria > Bacteroidota > Bacteroidia > Bacteroidales > UBA932 > Cryptobacteroides. The sequence goes on along the minus strand of JALFGP010000139.1, from coordinate 4,782 downwards.
TGAACCTGTCAACGATATAGGGAGCCACATTCAAGGTGTAGTCAGGAGTGTCGCCGAAATTCCTGTCTATGGGAAGAAGCAGGTCCTGACGGAGCATACGCTCTATTATATAGTCGGAAGGACAGACAATGTCGAAATCCTCGTGGCCGAGTTCAATCTTGGAAAGCATTATCTCGTTCACGTCGAAAAGCTGGTAGATGATTTCCACCTCTTCGCCTGTCTGTTCCTTGTACCAGGTCTTGAATTCTTCGAGCAGGTCCTCATCGATATAGTCTGCCCAGTTGTAGATTTTGAGAGTGTGCTCTCTGTCAGCGGCAGAGCTCAGAAGTGCCGCACCGAAAAGAAGTCCCGCAATGAGGGAAAAGAATTTTTTCATTTCTTTGTGGATTTTATTGATCTGAAGTTGATGATTATCAAAAGTATGAGTACCGCTATGAAAATCAGCGTCATAATAGGACGGATTTCAGGGGTGAGACCTCCTTTGCGGGCATCGGCATAGATATAGGTCGAAAGGGTTTCGAGACCTCCGTTGCCCTTGGTGAAGAGAGTCACCGCAAAATCATCAATGGAAAGCGTAAATGCGAGAATGAATCCGGAAATCATTCCAGGACGGATTTGAGGCACAATCACCTTGCGCATAGCCTGGGAAGGGGAAGCTCCGAGGTCCAGTGCAGCCTCATAGATGTTCGCCGGCAACTGCCTGAGTTTGGGCATAATGCTCAGAATCACATAAGGCGTGCAGAAGGACACGTGCGCCAGAACCACTGTCATATAGCCCTGGGAAATGCCGAGAGCGACGAAAAGCACAAAGAGGGAAATACCCGTGATGATGTCCGGATTGAGCATAGGAATGTCGTTCAGGAAGGTCATCACCTTGCGCTTGCGGCCCCTGAGGTTGTGTATGCCTATGGCCGAGATTGTACCCAGAATCGTGGACAGGAATGCGGAAATCAGACCTATGGAAAGGGTGTTTTCTATGGCTCTGACGAGGGAATTGTTCAAGCCGCCGCTGAAGACGTTGCGGTAGAGGTTGAACGAGAACCCGGTCCAGTTGCCAAGCACCTTTGCCTCTGTGAATGAATAGATTGCGATTATGAGTATAGGCGCGTAGAGGATAATCAGAAGTATCCACACATAAGCCTGGGCAAAGAATTTCTTCATCATATAAGTCCTCCCGATTCATTGTCCCTCTTGTCCTCGCTGTCCGAGAAGAGAGTGGTGACACCTATTATCAGCAGCATAATCAGCGCAATGGTGGAGCCGTAGTTCCACATTCCGTTGTTGATGTTCTCCTGGATGGTGGTTCCGAGCAGTTTCACCTTATTCAAGGTCAGCAGTTCGGAAATCGCGAAAGTGGAAATCGTAGGCATAAACACCATCAGGATTCCGCTGAGCACTCCGTGTATGGACAGGGGTACGGTCACTTTGGTGAACACCTTGGCCGGACTTGCCCCGAGGTCCTGCGCAGCCTCGATATAAGACTTGTCCATCTTCTCGAGGGTGTTGTAGATAGGATAAATCATAAACGGCAGGAAGTTGTAAACCATACCGAATATGAGTGCTCCCTCCCCCAAAGGTAGCCTCAGGAAGTCGAAAAGCGCGACTGTGGCAAGGGTGCGGATGAGCATATTTATCCACATCGGCAGGATGAAGAGCATCACGGTCACCTTGGAACGGTTGAGTTTCGCATTGCTCAGTATCCACGCCGCAGGATAGCCCAACAGCAGGCAGAGCACAGTTGTAATCAACGCCACTTCAATGGAATACGCAAAGGTATGCAAGTCCTCCGGAGTGGTAAAAAAGCGCTTGAAGTTCGCAAGGGTGAAGGAGCCTGATGCATCGGTGAAGGAATAAATGGCTATCATCACCAGCGGCATCACCACGAACATAAGCATAAAGATCAGATATGGGACTGACCAGTATGATCTTTTGAATGTCCTCATTTCTGCTCTGTTTTGACTATTCTTATGCTCTCGGGCTTGATGCTCACACCCACCAGGTCGCTCTTGTCCCAAACATCGTCTGTCTGCACATAGACCTTTTCCCCGCCGTCAGTCTTGACCGTAAGGAAATAGTGGTTGCCCTTATATAATATAAAGGATATGTGTCCGCTGATATTGCCGTCTTCCTGCTGGTCCATAAGGTCCACATCGGCAAAATTCACCTCAATCTTGACCTTGTCCCCGTGGGAGAGCGAGGCTATGGCTTCGTCATTCCCTGCAACTTCCCATTCGGCATCCAGGAAACGGAGCTTATGGTCGGAAACATATTCGGCTTCAAAACTGTTGCATAGACATTCCTTGTGCATTACGTGAATGTCGTCCGGACGTATGAGCATACCCACCTCGGTGCCCGGAGCAAAGGCATTATAGTCCTGAACCATAATCTCATAGCCCTCCTTGGTGAGCACTATCATCTCATTATGCACGCCCTTGAATATGCAGGACTGCACGGTGCCGGTAAACTGAGCCTTGTCGAGATTGTTGGAGAAAATATAAATATCCTCCGGACGCACCACCACATCCACGTGCTCATCAGGCGCAAAACCCTTGTCCACACACTCGAAGTCGTGGTAGATGAACTGCACGTGATTGTCGGAAGGTATGATTCCGTTGAGAATGTTGCTCTCGCCAATGAAGTCTGCCACGAAAGAGTTTGCAGGCTCGTTGTAGATATCCTCAGGAGTACCGATTTGCTGAATAACTCCTTCATTCATAACGACTATGGTGTCGGAGAGAGTAAGGGCCTCCTCCTGATCGTGGGTTACGTAGATGAAGGTGATTCCGAGTTCACGGTGCATCTCCTTGAGTTCCATCTGCATATCCTTGCGCATCTTCAGGTCCAGAGCCGCCAGCGGTTCGTCGAGCAGGAGCACCTTAGGCTGGTTTACAATAGCCCTCGCGATAGCCACCCTCTGCTGCTGACCTCCGGAAAGGGAATCCACATCCCTCTCCTCATAGTCGGTCATAGTCACCATTTTCAGGGCCTTGCGCACACGGCGGTCGATTTCGTCTGAAGGCACTTTCTGCAACTTTAGACCGAAGGCTATGTTGTCGTACACATCCAGGTGCGGAAAGAGGGCGTATTTCTGGAACACGGTGTTCAGAGGACGGCGGTAAGGAGGCACGTCAGTAATATCCTTGCCTTCCATAAGTATTTGTCCCTCATCCGGTTTGGCGAAGCCTGCAAGCATTCTCAGCATTGTCGTCTTGCCGCAGCCCGAAGGGCCTAGCAGAGTCACGAATTCGCCTTCCCTAATCTTGAGATTGATATCTTTGAGAACCTGTACTCCGTCGAAAGACTTGGAGATATGTTCAATGTCTATAATGATGTCGTTTGCCATTTCAATTTATTGATGGGGCTCCCTTTAGGCTCGGAGACCCCGTTTTTCATAGATTATTTCTGCCAGAAACGGTGCAGGCCGAGATTGTAGGTGATGCCGATGCTGAGCGAAAGTTCATCAAATGTCGCCACTCCGTCATACTCGTCTATGAGTCCGAAATGGTTGGATGAAGCCAACACAGCGTGCAGCCTCAGGTCCTGAGAATCAGGAATAGGATACCAATGGAAGCCGAATCCTGCAAATCCGAGGGTGTAACCGGGCTGCTCCTTTGAGAAATAGCCATAATGGTCCATTCCCGCCTTCGCAAATACACTCACCTGAGAATCTTCGTGATAATACTCGACCTTAGCGTTGAACAGAGAGTTCTGAATCGGATTTTTCCAGGAGCTGCCACGTATCATTCCATCCAGGGAAATAGTGACATCATTAAAATGGAAAATTTCACCCAGAGCCAGTCCGCCCCACCAATCGGTGGCTTTCGGATTTGAGATAACACCGTCATCGTCAAGCAAATAGTCGCTCCAGAGATTCACTGACATAAGGCCGGTCCAATACTCCCTTTCCTCCCTGTACTTTGCTGCAAAGGCAAGCTTTCCATCCTGGAAAGGCCAGACGCGTGACTCTGCAAAATTTTCGGAATAGAGACTGCTCTGCACCGGAGAGGAGCTGAGCTGGAGCTGGATTGACGAGCACTCGTTCGGAGCCTCCCACTGAATGGATGCGCCCCACTGATAGAAGGCAAAATTGTTCCAGAACTTGGAACTGATGTCATAGTGGCAGTCCACGTCGTTGTCCTCCAGTTCCGAAAGACCTATTGCCATCATATCCTTTCCCAGGGAGAAATTCCAGGTGCCGGCCTTCTCCGTTTCAAGGGAATAGCCTATGAGCGCCCAGTCCACCCAGGAGTTGGAATTGGTGTAGAAAGAGCTGGTGTACAGAGGTGAGAGTTTGTCCTCCGGGCAGGATTTGTACCAGTCCACACCGAGCCAGTGGTTGGAGATGGAATAGAACCACCCCGAGCCGAACTCGCCGTCGATAAAAGTGTAGATGGAAGTGTTGCCGAACCCGAAATCATATTCCCCACCGTCTTTGGTGAGCGGGAAATACGGGTTCGCATCGAAACGTGCGGTCGCATTGACCTCCACATTGCCCTTGCTGCCCTCGGAGCTAACCTCTTGAGCGGAGGCAGCCAACCCACAAAGTGTAGCGGCAATAATTAAAACTATGAGTCTTTTCATTTCTCATAAAAAGAGATTTTAATTAAACATACGGTTTGGCTGCCTAAATGCCGCTTCCGTTGGTGCAAGGCAGGTTTTTGGAACATCTCGCCCATATAGGACTCAACTTTTGCGGACCTTCCGCCCCCTCACCTGCACTTTTGCGGGTGCAAATGTACTACTATTTTGAAAATACAAAGGGGTTTCGCAGATTTTTTTGAG
>JALFGP010000124.1 GCA_022777205.1 Rikenellaceae bacterium | reverse complement strand
ATGCAGGAGAATCCGGATTCCCCTGCGCTCAGGAATATACTCACAAGCTATCTCAAACTGATTCTGGAATACTGCCAGCGGATCTATCTTCGCCAGCGCTCATTGAAGGCGAATGATGAAAGCGACATTCTCAAACGCTTCCACAGCCTGCTTGTCGATTACTTCACCCAGGGGCTGCAATATGAGAAGGGCCTTCCTTCAGTGGCATATTGTGCAGATAAACTGGCATATTCAGCCCGTTACTTCGGTGATTTGATTCACCATTCCACTGGCGGAACCGCCATCGGTTATATACACGATTTCGTGATTGACCAGGCCAAGAATCTCCTGATGAAAGGTCTGAGCGTGGGCGAAGTGGCGGACCTGCTGGGCTTCGACTATCCCAACCATTTCAGCCGCCTGTTCAAGAAGGTTACAGGAGTGACACCGTCGGAATTTCTGAAATAACAACAGAGGGTCAGTGGTTCTTCTGTCTATTTTGTCACGAGGAGACTGAGGTAAACAAAATACAACATTATGACAGTGAATTCAGAAAAAAAACTTACCTTTGTAAGAACCGGTACAAGAGTACGCAAAATGCTTTATCCGATTGGCATACAAGACTTCGAAAAAATCCGCAAAGACGGTTTCGTCTATGTGGACAAGACGGACCTTGTTTATAAGATGGCACAGAAGGGAGGCTACTACTTCCTCAGCCGTCCTCGCCGTTTCGGCAAGAGCCTGCTGGTTTCCACGATGGAAGCCTATTTCAGCGGCAAGAAAGAACTGTTTGATGGTTTGGCTATCGCAGAGCAGGAAAAGGACTGGATTCAGTATCCGGTACTACGGTTCGACCTGAGCGGGAAACAGTATAAAAGCATTTCAGACCTCACAGAGACCTTATTTCAGCATCTGGTAAAGTTGGAGGGCCTCTATGGAGTCAAGCCCCAGTTTGAGTCTCCGGAAGCACGTTTCAAAGATGTCATCGATGCTGCCTACGCAAAGACTGGTTTAGGCGTTGTCATTCTCATTGATGAATACGACAAGCCTATTGTGGACTCTTTGGGTGACGAGAAGTTGAATGAATCTTTCCGCAGCCTTCTTCAAGGTTTCTATGGCGTAATAAAAGCCAAGGATGCCTGCATCAAGTTTGGCTTCCTTACCGGTGTCACCAAGATTGGTAAACTCAGCATTTTCAGTGGTCTCAACAACCTCAAGGACATATCCATGGATGCCCGCTATACGGACATCTGCGGCATTTCAGAGAAGGAGCTTAAAAAATACTTTGGTAAAAGTATCAAAGAACTGGCAGTGGCCAATGACCTGAGCGTCAAAGAGACCTGCACCCAGTTGGCAGAAATGTATGACGGTTATCATTTTTGCGAAGATTCTCCCGGTATTTACAATCCTTTCAGTTTGCTCAACACCCTGGACTCAAAGAGATTCAGAGAATACTGGTTCGAAACCGGCACACCTTCCTTCCTGGTCAAGATGATGAAGGAAACCTCTTACGACGTCACCCGTCTTTCTGGAGACGAAGTGGGTTCTTCGCTTCTCACCAACGTGGACTCGGCTTTTGCCAATCCAGTCCCGTTCCTATATCAGGCCGGCTATCTGACCATCAAGGATTACGACAAAGAGTATAAACTCTATAAGGTCGGCTTCCCGAACAAAGAAGTCAAGGACGGTTTTTTGAACTACCTTCTGAATTTCTATGCTCCTATTCAGGCGGAATCTACTGATGCACTGATTTCCAGAATGTCTCGTGATATCCGAAGCGGAAACGCCGAGGGCTTTATGCAAAAGCTGGAGGCGCTCTTTGCCAAGACCAGCTATCAGATTCAAGGAGATTCGGAGAAGGATTTTCAGTATGCGATGTACATCATCCTGGAGCTCATGGGAGAGTATGTAGAAGTGGAGAAGGCTACCTCCAATGGCCGGATTGATGTCCTGCTCCAGACCAGGGAGTATATCTACATCATTGAGATCAAGATAAACGATACCGCCGAGGCCGCCCTTCAGCAGATTGAGGAAAAGGCCTATGCTCGTCGGTTTGCTGACGACAAACGCAAGATCTTCAAACTCGGCGTCTGCTTCTCTACGCAAAGTCGTTGCATCGATTCCTGGAAGATAGCTGAATGAGTGAATATCCAAACGCCCTAAATCAGATATTGTTATCCCTCTGCATCGCTGCAACAAAGATGATGCAGGTTATTTTTTGAGGATTACTTGGCAAGGTGTGACAGCAGCGGCTGACGATTGCCAGCCGCTAAAACACGCATTCCAAATTATAATTACAAAGTGTCAAATTTGGTCTCGCAGTTGATTTCTCCGGCAGCGTCGGAGTAAAGTTCACGCGGCAGGATGCTCGGATAGGCATGCCACTGACGGACGGACATTGTGCCCCTGCCGCCGGTAAGTACCCTGACGATGCCGTTATTTGAAGTAAATCTGCCTTCCGGGCGGTATCTTCGATAATCCCAGAACGCAGGGAACGCTGAAATTACTTAGTCCAAGAACTCCTCTACCACATTGGAAATATTTTGAAAAAACATAATATAGTAGATAGGGACATAGGTAATGCCATTATCAATAAAGACCTCTCTCTCATTTGATAATACATATGCTTTCTTGATATTATAGTCATC
>JALFGP010000088.1 GCA_022777205.1 Rikenellaceae bacterium | reverse complement strand
GCGTTGGAAAGTGCTTTCCAAGACTGAGAGAGCTGCTTGAACACGCTCTTTACGGAAGCCTGGAACTCGGTTCTGGTGGAACCGCCGTATCCGCGGTTGCGGATGTACTTGCGACCGCGAGTCTTGGCTGCGGTCACACCTTTTGCGGAGCCTGACATCTCCTCGAAGGCGATTGAAGGAATGTACTTCATAGTAGTTAAAGTTTAGGTTAAGGTAATGTTTGCTATTGTTCTCAAAACTATTGCTTTACAAATATACAAATTATTTTAATATGTTGTATGATAATGATATGGAAATCTTTATATAAAGTATTGCTTTAGGTATAATTTTATCAGATTCCTTAATGGCAGTTACATTCTCCCATGTATCTGATGATTGAACGAAATTTGAAAATTCATATTTTAGTACGAAGAAAGTGAAAAATTCACTAAATTCGCAGTGAAAAGAAATTTTGATTATGGTTATCAAACGAGATCATTACGTCAATCAAGTCATCGCAAAGCGCTGGAATGGTAAGGTAAAAATCATCACAGGACTTCGAAGATGCGGCAAATCATATTTGCTTTCTGAACTCTACAAAGGGGTGTTGTTGTCAGAAGGTGTCAACGAGTCTGACATCATAGAACTCAGTCTTGAGAAGAAGAGCAATGCCAAATACAGGAATCCGATTGCTTTGCAGGATTATATTCTCTCCAAGGCCTCTGACCCTGCAAGAAAATACTATGTGTTCATTGATGAGATTCAGTTGTGCCTCTCTGTCAAGAATCCCGACATAGATGAAAGTATAGTCACGGATAAGAACGATCCGTCGCTTAACATAACCTTCTATGATGTGCTGAATGACCTCAAGGACTACAAAAATCTTGATATCTATGTCACCGGCAGCAATTCAAGGATGCTTTCGTCCGATATTGTCACGAACTTCAGAGACCGAGGTTCCGAAATCAAGGTGTACCCTTTGTCGTTCCGGGAGTTCTACAATGCTTTTGAGATGGAAAAAACGGATGCCCTGGAAGAATATATACAACATGGTGGTATGCCCCTGGCAGTAACGGAGCCGGATGAAGCCGAAAAGCGCAAGTATCTCAAGGACCTCCATAAGAAGGTGTATCTTCAGGACATTGTCGAAAGGTATAAACTCAATGACGATGTAATCCTTGAAGCTTTGCTGGACGAACTGTATTCCTCAATCGGCTCGCTTTCCAACATGAAGAATCTGAGCAATGCTGTGTCAAGCAATCTCCAGAAGAATACATCAGATCATACTGTCAAGTTGTATGTCGATTACCTGATGGATGCATACCTGCTTTCCAAAGTCGCCAGATATGATGTGAAAGGCAAGAAGTACTTCGAATATCCGAACAAGTATTACGCAACAGATATCGGACTGCGTAATGCAGAACTGAACTTCAGACAGATTGAGCGTTCCCACATAATTGAAAATATTATTTACAATGAGTTGATCTTTAGAGGATATTCGGTCGATGTGGGGGTCGTGGCCATTAACAAAGTGGTTGATGGCAAGAAGACCCAGTCTCTTCATGAGATTGACTTTGTAGTCAATAAAGGCTCTCAGAAGGTGTACATCCAATCAGCGCTTGAACTTGGTAATCCGGAAAAGAAAGAACAGGAACTAACGTCTCTGTATCACGCAAAAGATTTCTTCCGAAAAATCGTAATCCTTGGAGGTAATCAGAAAGCAACGACAGATGAGACTGGTATAACGTACGTTGGGGTGATACCATTCCTACTTGATGAGTCATTCCTTGATACATATATGTAAATCTGAAATATAATAAACTGCAGCGCGGCCACCGGTGGTGGACGTTTACCTGTCGGCAAGAGAGATCGATTCATATATTGCAATATTCAGGAGGAAGCAGATAGTCCGTAGGACAAGCTCATGTGCGACTTCATGCTTGATAACAATATTATGGATAAAGATTCCTTCGATGACTATCGGAAAGAACTTTAATAAAAAGAGGAGGTCACAATGGGAACTTCAGCAGCAACAATCTCAAAACTGAGAGAACACCAATCCGCAACGCCATCAAGGTGGCGCGAGAATGCAGAGTGGAGAATGAAGAATAGATCTTGGCTCCGCTACTCGCAGCGCATCGCTATGATGATGCTGGATAAAATGGAAGAAATGAATATGTCGCAGAAGCAGCTCTCGGAGTTGATGGGTTGCAGCCAACAATATGTTTCCAAGGTCCTAAAGGGACAGGAAAACCTCTCCCTTGAGACCATATCAAAGATTGAAGCATGCCTTGGCATTCAAATTTTGCCCACATCCGAGATGTAGGGCTATACACCGATATATTCCCATTGGGCAATATTCCTTACCAATTTCTTCTGTAGATAGCAAGAGCGGTCACTTGGTGGCCGCTTTGCGTATTCTGTCTTGGTGAAGGTTTTTTAATCTGATGCCTCGCTGGTTTCAGGGGCGACTACAGGCTCCCTGACATAGAAGAACTTCATGAAGCCGCGATAGAGATACTTTTTGGACTCTCCTTCCTGTCCTTTTCCGGTGAAGGTGATCTTCCCGTTTTCGATGTGGGCCAGGGCGCACTCCGAGCCATTGAGGTCACTGTTTACGCGTGACGTGAAGATGGGAACATCGATGCTCAGGTCTGCGGGCAGTCCGGTGATGCCATACTCATTTTCAACGCCGGGTGCATAGGCCCAGGAGGACATCTGGAGGAAGAGCATTCCCCATTCGTCTTGGATGCAGTTTGCGTATTGCGCGATTGTGACGTAGAATGTATAATCCTTTCCGGACATAGTGATTTTGCCGCTTGGTGTTGGAGAGAGCAGCGCTTCGCTAGCCTCTCCCACGAACCCGCTCGTGAGAACTACCTTGACTGTGCCTATTCCGTCATAGATGGACAGTTTCTCAAGGATGAGCTTGTTTCCTTGAAGCTGCGCCTTGATGATAGTGCCGCTCTGCAGGTCATCCTTCTGACAAACGAGGAAGGCTGTGGATGGCTTGCTGGCTGGGATGCTGAACTGGTCCGGGAAGGTGATTTCAAGCTGCTCAGCAGCCAGATACTCTTCGTTGGCGGTATCGAGGGTGAACATTCCCTGAAGCACTACGATTCTTTCGGAATCATAGCACTTGAAGGAAATCGGGTTCACGCCGAAGTTTGTTGACGTTGATGTGATCATAGTATTAGGCTTTGTTAAATGTCGTTGACGAAAATGATGTCGGAGATGATTGATGCATCGAAAATGCTTGTCT
>JALFGP010000117.1 GCA_022777205.1 Rikenellaceae bacterium | reverse complement strand
ATCCTCTTTTTCTTTGTGCGTGAGTGGTTGTTCTTGTTCTTGATTTCGAGGAAGCAGACTCCGGAGGAGGAATAGCGGCGTGTGCGTATTTTCTGCCTCACCAGTTTTCCCCTTCTGTGCTCGGTGTAGGTCGTGAAGGAGGGTGTGTCGAAATAGACGCTGTCATAGTCCTGAATGCGTTTGCCGCCCTCCTCAAACACCATATAGCCGCAGTCCAATGCCTCGCTCAACAGAGCTGCAAGTCTGGGCTCGGACGTGAGGTATTTGGTGTCGATGCGGTTCATAAGGCGTATGCCGTCCATCTCGGAAAGGCTTATGGAAGCGAAACCGTCCATAAGCCCCTCCAGCGAAGCAAGTCCCGGCCTATTCATTGCCCTCCTCAACCGAATACTCAAACAATTTGTAGCGTATCAGTTTGCCTTTAGGGTTGTAAACATATTCGGTTTTCTTGCGCCCAAGTTCATCAAACTCGAATTTGCGTATATTGTCCAGTTTCCCGTTGGGACCATAGACCAATTCCCTCGAGACTTTTCCGTTTTCACCGTATTCGAACATCTTCCGCCATTTCACCCCGTAGCGGTCGTATTCCGCCTCTTCGATTTTGCGTCCCAGGTTGTCATAGACGGTGAGATGGTCCATAATCTTGGCCGTGGACCCGGCATCCACGTTCCATTCCTTGACTGTAAGATTTCTCTTGTGCGGTTTGCCCACCTGGGCATCACTCTGTATTGCGCCGAACAACAGCAGTGCCGCTGCGGCGATGAACTTGAAGGTTGTTTTCATTTGTGAATTCGTACCTTGCGTTCTTCCTGTTTATTTCTCGTCCGGTGCGTATTTGAAAGGATCGAGCGGGGAGTCGTATTCGAAATAATCTTCGGCCGTGAAGAATCTGTCCAGTTCGACTGCCGCGTTTTCAATGGAATCGGAGGTGTGTACTATGTTTTCCTGTGCGCTGAGGGAATAGTCGCCCCGGATGGTTCCCGGAACTGCCTTGCTGCCTTTGGTGGCACCGGCCATAGCCCTTACAACCTGCACGGCATCAAAGCCTTCCCAGCAGCAGAGTATTACCGGAGCAGCCTTCATACTTGCCGTAATCCACGGGAAAAACGGTTTGTCGATAAGATGGGCATAATGTTTTGCAAGGATTTCATCGTCAAGCCGGGCCATCTTGAGGGCCACCAGCTTCAAACCTCTCTTTTCAAATCGTGAGATGACTTCCCCCACGATACCCCGCTGCAGCGCGCTGGGCTTGAGTATTACAAGTGTTCTTTCCATAATTTTAGTGTAGTGGTTACTGATTGTGTATCAGAAACGGAAAGTGTCCGTGAATGATACATTCTGCAAATGTAACAAATTTTTCACACCGCAATGCATATAAAATACAGTTGGTTTCACTTTTCATATCTTTGCCAACACTCTTGCTTGTGCGAAACTTAAATAAATTTGGAAATTGTGTTTATATTTGCGGCGCTTTTGAAAGAATGATTTGTTTTTGGAGAATCAGAGTATGAAGGACAAACTTTTCATTTTCGATCTCGACGGCACGCTCATAGACTCGGTGCTGGATCTGGCTGCCGCTGGGAATCATACACTTGCTATGCACGGCTTCCCGACACATCCGATGGAAGCTTACTACAAATTTGTAGGGAACGGAATAGGCAAATTGATGGAGAGGGCTTTGCCGTCTGAAGATGCGGATACGGCAGAGGATTATCTGGATGATTTCCGTGCATATTACAATGACCATCTCTGCGACCACACCCATCCCTATCCTGGTGTGCCAGAGTTGCTGGAGAAGATTCAGCAGGCAGGGGCCAAAATAGCCGTGGCATCCAACAAGTATCAGCAGGCCACTGAAATGCTCGTTGGCAGGCTCTTTCCTCAAATCAGTTTTGCGGCAATTTGCGGTCAGCGGGACGGGGTGCCCCGCAAACCCTCCCCGGAAGTGGTCTTTGAAATCGCTGCACGGACTGGAACTGAACTCGGGAATGTAATCTATGTCGGCGATTCCGATGTGGATATGCGCACGGCAGCCAATGCCGGGGTGAAGGCGGTGGGTGTCACTTACGGCTTCTGCTCGCGGGAAATTGTGGCATCTTTCAATCCCTGGATGGTCGTGGACTCGGTGCGTGAACTTCAGGATGTCCTGTTTCATGTTTGCTAAAAATTTCGTTGTCCGGTGCAGATATTTTTTGCCATAATAAAAATTAGTTTTATACTTGCACCGCAATTCGAAAAATAGGATAAAAGAAGATTCACAATATGGAACAGAAAAAAAGACGTGTTGTAAGTTATGAGAATATGGACGAGGTGCTTGCTGCCGCGTTCAATGAGAAGTATCCCAAGGGATTTTCGGACTATCTGCCTGATTTGAAGGAGTATCCGAAGCCGGATGGAACCTCTTTCTATGCTGTTACTGTGGAGACTGAGGATGCGATATGTCTTGTCAAGATAAAAATCAAGACTGATGACGTGGAGGATATCGAGAGATGGCTGGATTCTGAGGACGACGACGAAGGGGAAGAGGGAGGCTCAGGAGACGATTCGGCTTCTCTTCCGGACGACAACATTGCTCAGTACTCAACCGGTGAGGACGAAACTGTCGACGGAGACTAGTCTTTGCCGGACAGATTTCCGGAAGACAGGAACATTATGCGGGCGGACGGATGAAATTCCGGTCTGCCCGTCTTTGCATTTGGGTATGATGGAAATATTTTTCTATCTTTGTAGGCTATGTCTTTTGATGACTTGACCCGTTTATGGATAAAAATTATTCGCTGAAATTCAGAATACTTGCCAGACTGCGCAAATTCCTGTCGAGATTTCCGGAAAAGAACCTGGTGATGGTGCTTTCCCTGTTGGTGGGGGTGCTTTGCGGTCTTGCGGCGGTTCTTCTGAAATTCCTCATAGAGGGCATACACCACGGCCTGACCTTCTGGTTTGGGGAGAGCGACCTCTGGAACTATCTCTTCCTGATTTACCCGGGTCTGGGTATGCTCGTTGCTATGCTGTTCGTGAAATACGTGGTGCGAGACAACATAGGCCACGGAGTGACCAAGGTGCTGCTGGCCGTTTCCAAGAACGAATCCAAAATCCGCAGCCACAATATGTGGACTTCCCTGCTTGCCAGTTCTGTCACCATCGGTACGGGTGGTTCGGTGGGTGCAGAGGCCCCGATTGTCTATACAGGTGCTGCAATAGGCTCAAATCTGGCCCGTTATGCAGGATTGTCATATAAGAATGTGACCATCTTGCTCGGATGCGGAGCCGCAGGGGCAGTGGCCGGCATTTTCAAAGCCCCTCTGGCAGGTGTGCTTTTCACTCTGGAGATACTGCTCTTCAACATATCGATGTCTTCCATCCTGCCGCTGCTGCTGTCCACTGTGTCTGCAACCGTGGTGTCCTATATCTTTCTGGGCAACGGAGCGGCCTTCAAATGTGATCTGATGCCTTTCACGATGCACAATATCCCGTTCTACATCATACTGGGACTGTTTTGTGCCGCCTGTTCCATTTATTTCACAAGGACCACGCTCTGGCTGGAAGACAAAATCAAATCCATCAAGTCCCCCTATTTGCGCTGGGGTGTCTCTGCATTGGGACTGGGTCTGCTGATTTTCCTCTTCCCTCCGCTCTATGGCGAGGGTTATGGCACGGTCAATGACCTTCTCGCTTGCAAACAAATCAATTACGATGGAGACACCTTCCTTGCACCGGTGCTCCATTACCCTTGGGCGGTGCCGCTCTTCTTCCTCGTGGTCCTCATACTGAAAGTCTTCTCGATGTCCTTCACAAATGCCGGAGGCGGAGTGGGAGGTACTTTCGGACCCACCCTGTTCATAGGTGCCCTTTCGGGGTTCGTGGTGGCCCGGACCATCAATCTCATACTTGGTTTCTCGCCCTATTCCGTGCCGGAACAGAATTTCGTGCTGGTGGGAATGGCCGGACTTATGGCCGGGGTGATGCAGGCCCCTATGACCGCCATCTTCCTCATTGCCGAGATTTCCGGTGGTTATGAACTCTTTATCCCTCTGATTATCACTGCGACCATCTCTTTCGGTCTCACCCGTGTCTTCGAGCCTTATTCGATTTACACCAAGCGAATCGCCAAGAGAGGTGAACTGCTGACTCACGACAGCGACCAGGCAGTGCTTACGCTGCTCAAGATTGATGACTTGATAGAAAAGGACTTCAGCACTGTCCATATAGACGAGACATTCGGACAGTTGCTCGACACCGTTGCAGAAAGCAGCAGGAACATTTTCCCGGTGGTGGACAATTCCGGCAGGTTCCAGGGCTATGTTAAGCTCGACGACATCCGGCCCGATATGTTCCGTTCGGAGTTCTATGACACCAGACACGTGTTCAACTATATGAGAAGCGCCCACACATACGTCTATGTGGACGAGAAGATGGAGAGCGTGATGGCCAAGTTTGAAAAGACAGGGGCGTGGAATCTGCCTGTGGTGACTCAGGATAGGAAATATGTGGGCTATGTGTCCAAGTCCAAAATCTTCTCGGCATACCGCAGCCAACTCAAGGAAGTATCTCACGAATAGCTTATGAAGGATTTGTATATAAAGAAAATAGCCTCCATCTTGGGGGTGCGTGACTGGCAGGTGGAAAACACCGTTCAACTTTTTGACGACGGGGCCACCGTGCCGTTCATCAGCCGTTACCGCAAGGAACGTACAGGCTCGCTTGACGAAGTGGCAATTGCTCAGATCAAGCATCTGTCAGAGGATTTCGGGAGAATGGAAAAGCGCAAGCAGACCATCCTGGAGACCATCGAGGCTGCCGGTGCATTGACCGGGGAGCTTGCCCGGGCCATCGAAGAATGCGTTGAGGAGAATGTGCTTGAAGACCTCTATCTGCCTTTCAAGCCTAAGCGTCGCACCAGGGCCACAGCTGCCCGCGAAGCCGGATATGAACCTTTGGCCGACCTCCTGTGGAACAACCGCTGCAATGACCCTTTGCGGGATGCCTCAAAATTTGCAGACCCCGAAGCTGCCCTTGCCGGTGCCCGTGACATCATTGCAGAACGCATTTCCGAGACTCCGGCCATCAGGGAGGCTATGAGGCAGATTTTCCGCACACGCAGGATAGTCACCCGCAAATCCCGCAATGCCCCCGCAGACAAGGCTGACAAATATCGCAGCTATTTCGATTATTCCGAACCCCTTGCCCACATCGCTCCGCACCGTCTTCTGGCCATACTCCGCGCCTGTGATGAAGGGGTGCTGTCCATAGGGCTGGACTGTGATGAGGAAAAGTGCTGCAAGAAAATTTATTACGAATTCTGTCAGGAGCACCGTTACCCGCCCAAAGCCGCTGCAGAGCAGATTATGATGGCAGTTGAGGATTCCTTCGGGAGATTGCTGGAGCCTTCCATCAGCAGCGAAATCATACGTGAGGCAAAGCAGAAAGCCGATATCGAGTCCATACGCATATTCGGAGACAACCTTCGCCAGCTCCTGCTCGCCGCACCGGTGGGGCAGAAGCGCACTCTTGCGATAGACCCCGGTTTCAGAACAGGCTGCAAGGTAGTATGCCTGGATGCCGAAGGAAATCTGTTGCATCACGAAGCCATATTCCCGCATCCGCCTGTAAATGACAAGGTTAAGGCCATAACTGCGGTGTCCTCGATGATTGCGCAATACGGAATTGAGGTCATAGCCATAGGCAACGGCACTGCTTCCCGTGAGACTGAGGAGTTCATAAAGAGGGTGCCCAAACCTGCGGGTGTGAAAGTCTTTACTGTGAGTGAGGACGGGGCATCCATTTATTCGGCATCCGAAGTGGCAAGGGAGGAATTTCCGGAATATGATGTTACCGTCAGGGGTGCCGTTTCCATAGGCCGACGGCTGATGGACCCGCTTGCTGAACTCGTGAAAATTGACCCGAAGTCGCTCGGGGTGGGGCAGTACCAGTATGATGTGGACCAGACTGCATTGAGGAATAAGTTGGACGACGTGGTGGAATCCTGCGTGAACAGTGTGGGAGTCAATCTGAACACCGCATCCAGACATCTGCTCGCTTATGTGTCCGGCATAGGTCCCGCCCTTGCGGAAAACATAGTGGAATACCGCCGGGTGAACGGAGCCTATACATCCCGCGAACAGTTGCTGAAAGTCAAGCGCCTGGGTGCCTCCGCCTATCAGCAGTGTGCCGGTTTTCTGCGAATCAGGGGAGCGGAGAATCCTTTAGACAATTCTGCGGTGCATCCTGAGTCCTATCATATTGTGGACAAGATGGCTGCCTCCCTCGGGGTGGGCGCGGAGGCCCTTGTAGGAAATGCTGAACTTTGCTCGAAAATCAGGCCTGAGGATTTCGTGGAGAAGGATTTCGGACTGCCCACCATCAACGACATACTCAAGGAACTGGTGAAACCGGGAAGGGACCCTCGGGAGGCTGCCCGCGAGTTTGAGTTCGCAGCAGATGTGCATACCATAGAGGATCTGAAATCCGGAATGAAACTCCCTGGAATAGTGACCAATATCACCGCCTTCGGAGCTTTCGTGGACATAGGCATCAAGCAGAACGGCCTCATACACGTCTCCCAGATGAGCCTTGCGGGCCGTCGCGTAGATGACCCGTCCAAGGTGCTGAAACTCCATCAGCAGATAATGGTCACAGTGCTTTCCGTGGATCTCGACCGCCAGCGCATCGCCCTCAGGCTCCTGCAGTAGTCCGCGCCCTCGGGCTTCTGTAATTTGTTGTATTTCAACAAAAACCGCAACTGGCGCATCTCAGCGCGTGTTTTTTCGTTTGAAAAAAATCGAAAAAATAGTTGTAATTTTTTTTTGCAATATTTATTTTTGCGGAATGTAGTGTTGTTAATTCAATATGAGAAGAAGTCTTTTGTTAAAATTGCAGGCAACGGCGTTTCTGGTTCTTTCAGCCGTTTCGTGTTCAAAACCCGCTCCTGATTCCATTTCTATAGACGGGAGGGGGTATCCGGTAATCTTTGAAAGCCAGGGAGGCGAACAGCATATAAGTATAACTGCCTCCCAGAATTGGCTGATTGTCGTCAACGGCCAAAGTCAAGAGGAGGTTGACTGGTGTACTGTCTCTCCGATGGCAGGTCTTGCCGGAGGTGAGGAAATTACAATTTCAGTGCAGCCATACGATGGGGGCGAGGACCGCAGCTGTGTCCTCAGTTTCGTATGTGCTAATCAGACAAAATATCTGGAAGTCAGGCAGACCGGCACAGAAAGCGATGCCTATGTGTATTTCAAGGATCTTGACTTCAAGAAAATGATCCTCGACGAATACGACACAAACAAGGATCGGAAACTGTCCAAGGAGGAGGCTGCGCAAATTGTCAGACTTGAATTCCACGACACTGAAATCACCTCGCTCAAGGGCATCCAGTCAATGTCCTCACTTGAATATCTGGATTGTTCCTTCAACAAGATTTCCGGCGAACTGAATCTTTCGGGTCTTAAGAATCTGAAGGTAGCTCACTTGCATCACAATCTGTACCGATCTTTGGATGTGAGCGGCTGTTCTTCGCTTGATACGCTTCTTGCGAACGACAATTATACCTACGATGAAAACCGCTATATGGTATTTCCTATGGAGGAAGTCCGGCTGGACGGATGTGTGTCGCTGAAAAAGGCGGATTTTACTGACAACAATCTGACGGCCCTGGATTGCAGCGATTGCACAAGTCTTACGGATTTGAATTGCAGACACAACAATATCAGTGAGCTCAATATATCCAACTGCAAGAAACTCAAGCGGTTGAGTTGCCGTACGAATGCCGGACTGAAGGGAAGACTGGATTTGAGCGGATGTGCTGATTTGGAATATCTTGAATGTTATGAGACTGCCTATGAGGCAATTGATACAAGAGGTTGCACTAAATTGCAGTATGTTTATGCCCACAACAGCAGCATTTCGGATGTGGATTTCAACACCAATACTGCTCTTGTCCATCTGGATCTGTACAACAACAAGGTGGCTTCTCTGGATGTGACACAGAATCCTCAGCTTGTGTATCTGGATGCCGCTCTGAACCGGCTCTCCGGAATCGATTTGAGCCGCAACCCCGCACTTGTGGAAATATCCTTGGGCTACAATTCCATAAAGAGTCTGGACCTGAGCAACAATAAGGAAGTGGTAAAGTTTTCAGCAAATTCCAACGTACTTGAAAGGGTCGTGCTGGATGGATGTACAAAGCTTGAAAATCTGAATTTGGACGGAAACAATCTCACTTCTCTCAACTTGAGCACAAATTCAGCCCTGGGTGTGATGAGTGCCAATGACAATGCTATTGAAAATCTGGACCTTTCCCGCTGTCCTGTGTTGAGGGTTGCCAACTGTGAGCGCAACAATCTGGAATCCTGTAATGTTTCGGGATGTACGGAACTCACAATGCTCTGCGTCGAATCCAACAATCTGACTAGTCTGAATCTTTCGTCCAACACGGCTATGCAGGAGCTTGCAGCGGCCAGGAACCAGCTCTCCGATGTTAATATCACCGGTCTTTCCCAATTGTCCGTATGCGAACTCTACAACAACAGACTTGAGAGGATTAAGCTGGATGGCTGCACTTCGATGTCTGAACTCTATCTGCACAACAACTCCCTGTCCTATTTGAGCACATTCCCTTGCGAGTCCCTCAGGCAGCTTGATTGCAGGGACAATTTCATAAAGAGTCTGGATCTGAGCAACAATGTGTCGATGAGTTTTCTGTTCGCGACCGAAAATCCTTTGATGACCAAGGTCTATATCAACGAACTTTCGGACTATAACACCATTTCCGTGGATGAAGGCGTGGAGGTTCTGTACAAATATCCCGGAATCTATGATAATGTGTCCGGAGAATGGGGGGATGATGATGTGGATCCGTGGAAATAATCTAAAAGTCAGTACGATGAAAATATATAAAATATTGTTTGCGGCCGCTGTGGCCTTAAGCATTGTCTCCTGCAGCAAGGAGAGTGTGCAGGAAAGTGTACAGTTTGAAAGAAGAACCATTTCTGTCAATTGCCCCATAACCAGGACTACAATTGATTATGAAGGTTCCGATGTCTCCCACCTTGTATGGAACGGTGGAGAAACTGTCGGATACATAACAAGTTGTGCGGGGGACAGGGTGCAGTCGGCTTCAGTAAACTCAAATTCCTTTTTCGCCCAGATTCCTTCTTTCGCTACGGAAGACGATCTGATTTACGTCATATATCCGCTTGGAGACAATGAGGGAAAGCTGCTTTCGGAAGTAAGTCTGCCGCTTGTGAATCAAGCAGTTCAGAATGTTTCGGCTTCTTTTGACGGCAGTGTCTATCCTATGTTTGCAACGGCTCCTCTCCCGTCCGCAAGCGGCAATGCCTTGAGTGTTGCATTTGAATTTCCTGCGGCAATTTTGAGGTTCAATATTTTTGGGGAGGCATCGGAAGCTGAACCAGTCTCTGTGAAATCCCTGTCATTTTCCGGAAAGCCTTATATGACAGGACATTATTCCATCGGCGGGGATGGCAGGCTGCAGTTTGTTCCGGATGCAGAGCAGGGACAGCAGACAATAGTGCTTGAGGCGGATGAAGACGGTGATCTTGTCATTGACGGGGAAGGGATGTATGTTTATGCCATTGTCCCGAGGGCTGAAATAAGTGATTTTGATGTGAAAATCACCACAGATGCCGCGTCTTTCAGCCTGACAGGAGGAAAGATGGATTTGACAAGGAAGGACAGGAGCCTGTGGCGTATCAGCCTGGACTTGGATGCAATCGCGGAGGATGAACCGGAAGTCACAGAACCGACAGTATTCAAGGTGGTTACTTCTCTGGATGAATTGAATGAGGACGACAAATATCTCATTGTGGCTGACAAGGATGCCGGCAGTTATTATATCGCGGCACCTGCAAATTACCCGTATGGGGCCAATGGCGGAAGTGGGCCGATAAATGCGAAGCCGGCAGCTCACGATGGGGATGGCAATCTCGAGAAAACCGATGACCTGATTTCATATGCCGTGACTTTGAAGAAGGGAACTGTTGAGGATGATACTTTTGCCATCTGCTTTGACCCTTCCAAGGGCACCAATTGCTGGTGTTGTGCTCCCGGGGCTGCGACCAATCCTGTCAACAACGGTTTCTTCTTTAATCCCGCCCCGCACACGGACTCCGAAGAGCAGGGGTACTGGAAGTTCTCCTATGAGTCCCCGAATGTCGTTGTGACAAGCAGAAAGGTCACGAACCAGCATTTCTATTTTGTCCAGAATTATACATCGTTCTGCCCGGCACGCGAAGATGCTCCGGAATATGACTACAGCATAAAGGGGGTAAAATTCCTCCGTCTGCAGTAAAACAATATCTAATTACATAAAAGAAATGAAATTTCATTCCAGGCTCCTTTATGGAGTTTTAGGGCTTTGTACCCTGATTTCCCTTTCCTGCACCAGTAAAAATGCAGGTGTGGATGAGGAAAAGCTTTCTGTCGCATTTGTCCAAAACGAAATATCAATCCCCATTAACGGAGAAGTGACAGCTGTTCTGGAAGTCAGCCCTGAATCCCGTGCTGACGAGGTCGAGTTCTCGCTTGCAGACAATAGCGTGGCAGAAATTACCGGGACCGTAATCGGGGACGGCAAGGTGAACGTACACTTGATAAATGAGGGAAAACTGGGTTCTACAACCCTCCTTGCACTGCTGGAGGACGAGCTTGCCTCCTGCAAAATTTCCATAGCTCCGGTCCAGGTCAGCGGCATATCCCTGAATACCAACAGTGCTGAACTAAAGGTCGGACAAGATACCACCTTGGTGGCCACTGTCAGTCCTGAAGATGCCACATCTCCTCTGATTTCCTGGCGCAGTTCAGATTCGGAGGTGGCATCCGTTGAGAACGGTTATGTGAGGGCTTTGTCTTCAGGCAGCGCAGACATTACGGCCACCTGTTCCGGTTTTGATGCAGTATGCCACGTGGAAGTGGCCGACGTAGAGGCGGAATCCATTGTCCTGACTGTACAATCTGACATCCGTACCGATGTGGAAATGTCTGAAAATGAATCAATTATTGTCGATGCCACTCTGATGCCTGAAAACATTACTTTCAAGAATGTCAAATGGACTGTTTCCTCTTCGGACATCCTGTTCTATGAGGCTTTTGATGCATATGAGACAGACAATGTGGTTTCTGCAAGGATAACTGCCCTGAAAGCCGGAGATGCGGTCTTGTCTGCAAGCATCGGCAACTTGAGCTGCAGCTTGAATATAAAGGTGAAGAGCATTGAGGTACCTGCGGCTGAGCCTAAGATTGGAGATTATTTCTATTCTGACGGCACCTGGAGTGACGGAGGACTTATTTCCATCTCTAAGGACGGTACTGTGGCCCAATGGGCTGAGGAAAAACCGGCTCCTCTGGAAGGAAAGACAGTTATCGGCATAATTTTCCAGACTGATGCCCTGCGTATTTCCGAGTATCTCAAGAAGGACGGATATGTTCACGGTCTTGTGTTCTGCACCAGGGCTGCCCATAAACCCGGAGAGGAGCTGACTAAGTACTCCACCCAGGAAGTTGATTGTATAGGTACCCACGCCTTGGGCTCATCCTGGTACGATGACATCTGGGGACGCAAATGGACCAATACCATAATGCAGTATTACCCGGGGACGGAACTTGCGAGTTGTCCTGCTTTTGACTGGACCGTGACGGATTTTCAGCCTGCTGCTCCCGGCAATACCTCAGGGTGGTTCGTGCCAAGCATAGGCCAGCTCTGGGATCTTATGGTCAATCTCGGCGGTCCTAAAGTGGGCGAGGCTCTGCTTCCTTTCCGCACTTACGATGCTGACATAACTTACTACAAGGAGAATTCGGAATCCGGATACGGGGATATAACCGTAGGTTGTGATGTCAGGGCCATTATCAATGCTCAGATGGCAAAAGTCCCTGAATCCCAGAAGGAGGAACTGGTTATCAGCAGGCCATCTAACGGTGCTTGTGAAATAATGAGTTCTACCATTTACCAAAAGAAAGAGTCCGAGTGCAGTTTCTGGCTTCTGGACAACGGCAAAATCTGCGCAACGGCCTCCTGGCTGGATGACCCGATTGTATGTCGGCCTATTCTTGCGTTCTGAACCTACCTAATCAACAAATATGATGAAAAAAGTTTTATTAACCTTGGCTGCAGTGGCAGGTATGTTCTGCTCCTGCACAAAAGACCTTGAGAACCGGGTCGCAGAACTTGAAAAGAAGTTCGCCGAGCTTGAGGCAAAAGTAAATGCCAATGTAAAGTCGATTTCAGACCTTGTTGCGGCTGCCGAATCGGGTGTCACAATCAACTCTGTGGCTCCTGCATCTGACGGAAACGGCTATGTCATCAGTTTCAGCGATGGGACTACAGCTGTCATTGTCAATGGAACCAATGGTACAGACGGAAAAGACGGAGCGGACGGGCATACGCCTCAAATAGGCTTTCAGGAAATCGACGGCATCCTGTACTGGACTGTTGATGGAGTTCTGCTCAAGGACGGGGAAAACAATGTTCCCGTAACGGGTGCTGCCGGAGAGGATGGCAAGACCCCTGAGTTCCGTATAAATGATAATGTCTGGGAGGTTTCTTTTGACGGACAGACCTGGACGGCAGTTCCTGTTTCGGGAGCTTCTGTGCCTGCTGTTGAAATCAGCGAGACAGACAGTGAATATGTTTTCACTCAGGGAACTACTGAAATCAAAATTCCGAAGACTGATGCGTTTGCAATAAAAGTAAACGACTATTCTTTGCTTGTCGAAGAAGGTTCTCAGATAAAACTCGGATACTCGCTTATAGGAGAGGATGACTCCACAGTGGTGCTTGCCGAGGCACATAATGCCAATTTCAGCCTGGATACTGCGGGAAAGACTATTACAGTTATCCCCGAAGTGCCTTTCAGAAGTGGCTATATTCTTCTGAAGGCTGTCCGCAACAGCGATGGAAAGTACTCTGCACAGTACATAAACATTGTTGTAAAATTGTCGTACGATAAATTCGGAAGCCTTATTATCACTGATACCGAATATAATTGGTAAGCATTATGAAAAAGATATTATATATGGCAGCAGTTCTGGCTGTTCTGGCTGGCTGTTCAAAAACTGAATACAAGACCATGGAAGAGGGAGTGAGGAATATCTCCCTTTCAGTAGCTGTGGACGGGGAAACGACCAGGGCGCTCTATGATGGAGCCGGCCGTATCAAATTTGAGAAATATAACAAGTTTGCGGGTGCAATTGCGAAAGCAGATGATCCGGGAACGGCAATCAAGGTGGCAAAAGAAAGCGGAGCTGCGGCTTCTATTTATAAATCAGACTTTACCATTGCTGACGAGACAGCAGAGAGCCCTGTTTTCAACGGCAATATCTACTCTGTTGTGGATGCCGACTGGGCAGACGAGTTCCTTTTCTATGGTGTCTTTCCGTCCTCAGTGGTTTACAGCGCAGAGCAGAATCTCTCAAAATGGGCCATCTCCCTCCCGCAGAAACAGGCATCTACCCAGAGCCAGTGGGACAAGAAATACACTGCAATGCTGATGCAGCCGGCCACAATATCCACATCTGACAATACTCACAATGATCAATGGGGAGAGTACAGCGCAACAGTAAACGGCAATGCCGTAAAGTTCGCACATATTTTCGGATACGGCAGAATTGATTTTGCCGGCATTCCTGAAGAATACTCCGGTTTGAAGGTAAAATCCGTGACCATAAAGGCTGTGGGTGGAAACAAGATGTTGGCCGGAAATGTCACTCTGGACATTACCAAGAGCATTGACGAAGTGGAACTTGCTCCTTATTCCAATTCCTCAACTTATGATTCCATTATGCTTACTCCGGAAGAGACCGTGCCCGTTTCAGACTACGTGGCTTGGTTTGTCGCTCTCCCTGGAGATTACGATGTGGAAATCACTGTTTCTACAGCTAAGGCTGATCTGATATTCGAACGTCCCGGTCTGCATATCAGACGCAGTGAGATTGCTTCACCTACTGTCAACTTCAAAGAAACAGACCAGGTCGTATCTCACGATGTAATTCTTGCGGAAGGGGAAAGCTGGAGCGAGGAAAATTATGCGTCAGGTTATTCTCACAACTGCATAACCTCCACATATCCGGTGAGGTCGTGGGGACCAGAAGGAAAGAAGATGAATTTCTATCTTTATTATCCAGGCCAGACTAACAACAATTACGGTACAAATTTGGGCTATCCGAGCCCTTACAAACAGCAGATGGCATACCAGTATCTTACCGGAGGACAGGCAGTGCTTGCGTCCGAGGCATCATTCTATGGTATCAAACTGGTGAAGGTGAACCTTGGTATCTACACTGCAGACGTGACGGGCAAATTCACCGTAAGGCTTGTGGACGGGGCCAAGACCACTGTTCTCGGAAGCGTGGATGTGACCGGTGTCGGCAGCAACTATGACGGGCAGAACTATTTCTTTGACAACCCTACTTCAGCAAGCGGATGTCTGGAAATCTGTGCTTCGGATCTGAGCGATCCCAATTGCCGTCCTT
The DNA here is from genome assembly GCA_022777205.1 of Rikenellaceae bacterium. Lineage (GTDB taxonomy): Bacteria > Bacteroidota > Bacteroidia > Bacteroidales > UBA932 > Cryptobacteroides. Next base: position 13,815 of record JALFGP010000117.1, on the reverse strand, counting down.
TCGTGGGAGCGATGTATCTCAACCCAGATCCTGAAATTGTGATTTCTACCGGTGACATCAAGACAAGCTATGCGGCAGCCGATTTCGACATCCCGTATGCGGTTTATTCAAGCGAACTTGAACCGACAGTCTCAACTTCGGACTCTTGGATTACTGCAACACTTGAGAACGGCCTTCTTAAGGTGAGTGTCGCCGAGAACGCGGGTACAAAAAGAAAGGGTACCGTCACTATAAGCCTTGCCACCGACCCTGTAACAGAAACATCGTTTGCGGTAACCCAGACCAGTCCTACTTCTCAGGAGTGTGTACTCAGCCTGACTGCACAGGACATTTATGATGCAGCAAAACTCGAGGAACCGAATATCGGAACTGCTGAAGCGAAGGCTACATCTTCCTTCAAGCACACGTTCAAGGCAAAGGGTGTGAACGATTCTTCATTCGAGTATGATGTGGAACTGGAATTCACTGCATTCAACTGGCAGAAATCAGGTCTTACTGCAGATAATGAAATGGCAATTGTTGTCGGCAAGGGTGATATCAAATGCACAGAGCCTGTCGGAGTTGTGACCCGGGTGGTCGTGGATGCAAATAAGTACCATCGCAACAGCAATTATTATGAATTGTCGGTTGTCTTTTCCGCAGACGGAGTCACTTACGAAACTCCAGGTACATCTGATTGTTCACATACTGGTTCCGAGCCGCACTTCATCTCAACAGTCAACAATACCAATGAGAATAGGAATTATTTCAATATCAAGACTCCGTGGGGACCTACTCTAACCCTCTACAGTTTTGAAATCTATTTTGTTTCTGAATAATGAAGAAACTCATCAACACAGTGATTGTGGCCCTGGCCTTGACCGGGGTCACAGTCTCTTGTCAAAAGCAGTCCGTGTCTGAACAACAGACGGATTCTCAGATAACTGTTGACCGTGAGAGAATTGTCAACTGTACCTGTGAAGCGGGAGTTGTCGAGATTCCATACTCCGTGACCGGTGCTTCCGCAGGACTCTGTCCACGGGCCGTTCCCGATGTGGACTGGCTCATTCAGGAAGAAAGTACGGAGGAAGGCATAATCCTTTTCAGCCTGACGGAGAACAGGAGCCCAGAAGACAGGACAGGACGCATTACCCTCAGTCTTTCAGGGGCAAAGCCTGTGAAACTTACTGTCATCCAAGCGGCGGACAGTGATTACAAGGTAAACCCAGCCTTGAGTTTCACCCTGAATGTCAGTGAGGTCTCATACAGCTCAGCAGACATTGAAATCACTCCCTCCGACAATAACTCCTATTACTATTACGGGGTTGTCGAGGCATCGTTGAGAGACAGTTTTGCAACTGAGGAGGCTTTTCTGGAAGCCAACACAGAGGCGATTGAGGAAACAGCCCGCAAATATGCCGAGAAATACGGACGGGAGTACAGCCTGGAGCCATATCTCAACAAAGGCTATGTCAAGACCACTTTGTCGTCACTGAAGAGCGAAACTGCATATGTGTTGACCGTGTTCGATATGAGCCTGTCCGGAGAGTATAGCGGACGGCTCTTCCAGGCATATTTTACGACAGGCCGCATTCCGGCTTCCTCGGCTGAGTTCAATATCAGCATAGACGAGTCTGCATACACATTGACCGTAAGCCCGACCTCTGCTGAAACAGGAACCTATGCCGTTGAGATTTTGAGCAAGGCAGATTGGCAGAGATATTCATCTCCGAAGAAGTGTGCCGAGAGTTTTCTCGACTACATTTCATCCAGCGGAAACAATGTCTCAGCCTACCTTCACTCCGGTGAATTTGCGACACGCTACTACAGCCCCTCATCCCAGGGGCCTTCGATGACATCTGGGGACTATGTGGCCTATGCTTTTGCCACAGACGGGGTCCGTGTCCAATCAGGCGTGTCATATACATTTTTTCATTTTGAGGAACCTCAAAGTAATCTTCCATAATGAAGTTCAGAAGATTATCATATTTTGTTTCAATACTTTTATTGTTTCCTTCCTGCGGCAAGTCTGTTCCGGAGGAAGGGGACTTGTCTGTGTTTGCCGTTGAGCCGAAACTTGTCAATGTGGACGCGAACGGCGGGAGAGTGACGGTGAACTACTCCATTGAAGGGCCCGGGATCGGCAATCTGGCAAATGTGGAATGTGATGCATTTTGGGTAAGCATTGTCAAGGTTTACAATACTTCATTCAGTATTCGGGTGGATGCCAACGACACCGGTGCGGACCGGACCGCCACCCTCCTGTTGAGCTGCAATGGCGTGAAAGACAAGAAAATACCTCTTGTTCAGGGGCACGGTGAGCTCACCCCTCCGGTTTTCCGTAATTTCAATATCGAGGTCTCCGGCATCACGACTTCATCCGCTTCGGTAAAGATTACTCCGAAGGATGCATCAGTCAGATACCACTATTCGGTGGTTCGGGCCTCTGATTTGAAGGGTATGTCAGACCAGGATTATATAGACTTTATGGTCAATGAAATCGACCGTCTTTCAGCTATTTACGGCACTGACCCCTATTCTTTTCTCAATTTGAACACCTGCTCCGTCCCTGCATCCTCGCTTATGGATGACAGCGAATACAATGTGATGGTTTTTGACCTGGATTATGATTCGGAGCACAATCCGGTTTATAGCGGAGACATAGAGAAGAAGTCTTTCCGCACGCTCAGGGCCACTCGGGATAATCTTGAACTGACTCTCAAAATGTCTGGAAGCCGTCTCGTTGTAAGTGCGTCAGGCTCCGGTACCTATATATCAGATGTGGTGGCAGCGGAACTCGTGGAGGAATTTGAAAGTCTCGAGGATGTGGCGAGGGAATATGTCAAGACTGTCCGCAATGCCAACTATGGAGACATAAGTCCTTCCCTGCACAAGGGAAATTCAAGTGAGGACTATTCTGACTACCTTAAAGAAGGTACCAGGTATGTTGCCTGGGCGGTGGGTTACAGGGATGACGATACCGACGGAGGCCTTACAACTTCCGTATTTTCGATTGAATTTACTTTCTAAACATTATAGATTATGAATTTTTATGCAAGGATGGCTGTTTTGGCTGTTTTTACTGCGGCTTCAATCTCCTGCAGCAAGGAGGGAGTCGAGCGGGAAATTCCGGCCGGGAACAGTCCCATTGTGATAAATGAACTTGCTTCAGGCGTTCCCGGGGAGCTGATGATAAAAATCCGTCCGGAGTCGGGCACAAAGGCTTCCGGGGGAATGGATCAGGCGCTTGAGGGAACGCGTGAAATCTCAGCTGTGCTTGCTGAAACTGCTCCGGGATTCAAGCTTGAGAGACTCTTTCCGGAATGCGGACGTTTTGAGGCGAGGACCCGCGCAGAGGGACTCGATACCTGGTACCTTGCCACTTTTGACAAGTCTCTGGAACTTACTGCCGAACTTGTCTCAAAACTGAAGCTGTGCGGCAGTGTGGAGTACATAGAATACTCTCCGAGAATGAAAATGTATGATGGGGATGTCCGTCCGGGACTGCCTTTGAGGCTCTCTGAAGCCGGGTCTTCAGCAGTGACGCGAAAGGAAAGATTCCCTTTCAATGAAAGCAGCGATGCGTGGCAGCGTCAGTGGCATTACAACAATACCGGTATGGTTATGGACAGGCCCTCTCTTGTGGGGGCGGATGCAAATGTGTGGAAGGCCTGGACTTTATGTACCGGAAGTCCGGATGTCATAGTGGCTGTGGCTGATCAGGGGATAATGTACGACCACGAAGATCTGGCTGCAAATATGTGGGTGAACAGTGCCGAGATTCCGGACAACGGTATTGACGATGACGGGAACGGTTATGTGGATGACATTTACGGTTTCAATTTCATAGACAATAACAATCACATTTTTACAAGTGAGGATCAGGCCCACGGGACCCACGTGGCCGGCACCATTGCTGCCGTAAACAATAACGGCTTGGGTGTAAATGGTATAGCCGGAGGTTCCGGAAAAGGTGACGGAGTCCGGATTATGTGTCTGCAAAGTCTTGGACGGGGAGAAAACGGAGGCAGCGGCTCCGGCATTGCCAGTGCAGTCAGAGCCGTGAAATATGCTGCCGACAATGGAGCAGTCATCTGTCAGAACAGCTGGGGATATGACCAGCAGCTGAGCTGGAACACCTGGACCCGCAGTTCATTCTCTGCGCTGAGAAGAGCTATGGATTATTTCATAAAATATGCGGGAGTGGATGAAAACGGCAACCAGACCGGTCCTATGAAAGGCGGAATATTGATTTTCGCTTCGGGAAACCAGGGAGTCAGCTGGCAGAGTTACCCGGCGGCTGATGATATGGTTGTTGCAGTTTCAGCCTCGGCATACAACGGAGATGCTGCCGTTTACACAAACTACGGCCCCTGGGTGGATATCACAGCTCCCGGCGGAGATCTTTATCTGGACAGTGATTATGGCGGAGTTTACAGCACTGTTCCCGGCAAGGACGGGGCTTCCTCCTATGCGTATATGAACGGTACTTCAATGGCCTGTCCTCACGTGAGCGGGGCCTGTGCCCTTGCTGTATCGTATTATTGGGGAGAAAACCACAGGAAGGGACTCACCCCGGATAAACTCCGTGAAGCCCTCTTGAGTTCCGCAGCCCCGATCAATGCAAACCTCAGTCCGGCATACTCGGGACAGATGGGAGCAGGACAGCTGGACACATACCGTCTCCTCTGCTATATGGACTATATGGATGGAATTCCGGCAATGGAACTCAGTGTCGGCCAGATGAAGGAGCTCTCCCTTGAGGGGCTTTTCCCTCAGACCGGAGCCTTGTCCTGGAGTTTGACGGACAGTGGGGTGGTCTCTGTGTCTGTGGAGGATAATGTGATGAATATCAAGGCTCTTGCGCCCGGCTCCTGTGTTCTGAAACTGTCTGATGGGGCGTATTTTTACAAGACAATGGACATAACCGTGAGCAGATGATGAAAACGATACTGAATAAAATGGTTTTATTGGCCTCAATTGCGGCAGTATCCTGTACGCAGGAATTGACCACTGACGCGGACAGGCTTCCCGCTCCCAAGGCTGCAGCCGGAGATATCACTTGCACTTCCTTTACTGTCAGTTGGGACATTGTGACGGATGCGGGATCTTACACCTATGTTTTCAATGGAGGGGAACCCGAAACGACGGACAAGACTTCCGTGACCTTTACCGGTCTCCAGCCCCAGACAACCTACAGTTTTGTCCTGAAGGCAGACAAAGGTTGGAACGGAAAGTATGCCGATTCCGAGCCGGTTTTCTTCAGAATCACAACTTCCCCGGTGTCTGCTTTGGATACACCGGAGCCGGAACTTGTGGCCGCCTATATGTCAAAGACAATTTTCAGCTGGAAACCGGTCCGTGGAGCGACTTCCTATGAGTACGAAATCGGCCCGTACAGCGGCAGCACTCAGTTGTGCTCCATAGAGCTTGGCGGTCTTCATGCTTCAACAGATTATGTGTTCAGTCTCAGGGCAGTCTCTTCCGGAGAGTACAATCAGCCTTCCGAATATGCCCGGGTAAGCTTTACGACAAGGCCTGCGGAGGAGGATATCCCGCAGATAATCCTGAAAGTCATCGAATGCGGCTCGGACTACATCAGTTTCGATGTCTATGCCCTGCCCGATCAGAATTATCTTTTCTTTGCTGTCCCGGCATCCTATTTTGCAACCGCTTCCGACAGCGACGTGACAGGCATCTTTATGAACTATTTCCGCAGTGCGGCCTCTGATGCGGGACTTTCCCTGCCGGCAGCCGTGAGCCAGTATGCTATGTCCGGAACCGGCAATTACACGGAAGCACCGGTATATCCCGAGATGAACTATTATGTGGCTGTCATAGGTCTGGACAGTCAGGGAAATGTGAACTCACCGCTTGTGAAGTCACCGGCGAGAACTTTTGCTGACGGGGATACGGATGAGCATCCCGTGTCAGAGCAGAACTGGTTCCAACAACTCCTTTACCACGGCACATTCGGAGCTTACAATCCGAGCAACAGCCTCTGGGTGAAATGGGAAGGCGGCGTCGGGGATGCTAAGACTGATTCAGGCAAAAAGGTCAAGATGATGAAGAATCTGCTCACATCGACCTATTCCTACAGAACCTTCTTCGGTTCAGATCTGGAACTGCTGAAATTGTATGTGGAGAGCCGGGGAACTGAATTCAGGAATGCTGAAGACATCAAGAAGCTCAATTCAGGCGGATTTTCTTCCTATTACAAGCTGCCTGCAGCAACATCCTTTACCCTTGCAAGTGTGGTGGAGGCCGAGGACGGTACGAAAGGGTTTGCTGTCAACACGCTTGCGACTAAGTCCAGTGAGACTTATTATGACTGGGCATTCGTAAAGCTCGGAGCAACGTCGTCCGAAGCTGTCCTTGCGGCAAATCTGTCAATAGCCTTTGACGGCAGCTCGCCTGTCAATATCGGTATTTCAGAAGTGAAGTATCTGCTCAAGAAGACTTCTGAAATCAGCGGGATGTCGCTGTCAGATGCTTCTGAAATGGTGGATCGCGATGGAGTTACTCTCAAAAAGCCCGTTTTGGATATGCTCAATATGACAGGGTCGGTTTCTCTTGAGTTCGGGAACTCTTCCAGCCCTTTGGAGGCAGGGGAAAAATACACTCTCCTTGTCAACTTTACGAGCAATGCCTCCGACAAGGTGATCCGTTTCGCAACGGCCACCGTGCCCCATGCGACTTCGAACTCCTCCTCAAAGGCATCAAGGCTTTGCTCTGATGTCAAAGTCAGGAGTGTTATCGGAAATGTAAACATACTCGAAACTTTTGATGTGGAATATGAATAAACTGAAGAAATATGTCCTTTCTATGCTGATGCTGACAAGCGGATTGGTTTGTCTTGCCCAGTCCGGCATTACCGTCAGGGGAAAGGTTGAGGATGCTGAAGGAGCACCTGTGCTGGGAGCTGCCGTAATGGTCCGGGGGACGGATAGCGGTGCCCTGGTGGATGCTGATGGAGCGTATAGGTTGGACAATGTCCCTGCAGATGCGGTCCTGGTGGCAAGCAGTCTTGGTTTTGCTGATGCGGAGATTCCCGTTCAGGGGCGTGGGGAGGTCAATTTTGTCCTCAGGGAAGAAAGTACGGTTCTGGATGATGTCATCGTGGTGGCTTACGGTACCGCGAAAAAGGAATCCTTTACCGGTTCTGCCAGCGTGGTCAAGGGCGGGGATCTTTCAAAAAGGCCTGTAGGCAATCTTACAAAGTCTTTTGAGGGAACTGTCGCCGGTGTCCAGGTCACCTCCGGAGGCGGACAGCCGGGAGAAGGAGCTTCCATCACAGTCAGGGGAGTGGGCTCCGTGAACGCTTCCAGTTCTCCTCTCTATGTTGTGGACGGAATCCCTTATGACGGCGCCCTCAGTGCCATAAATCCAGCTGATATAGAGACACTGACCGTCCTTAAGGATGCCTCTGCAGGTGCGCTGTATGGGGCCCGCGGAGCAAACGGAGTCGTTGTCATCACCACAAAAAAAGGTGGCGGGGACAAGGTGAATGTGGCCTACAAGGGAAATGCCGGCATCGCGTCGAGAGCCCTTCCGCGCTATAATCTTCTTGATATGAATGAGTTCGTGGAGATAACCTGGGAGGCATTGAGAAACTCCAAGCTCAACAGCGGAGATATGGAAGTGGCTGCGGACTATGCATCGGCACAGTTGGGCCAGACCATAGGAGGATTGAAAAACCCGGAGTATTACAATCCGTACAAGAACTATACTTGGGACAGACTGGTCAACAAGGCCACGGGGAAAATACAGTCCAATGCAAAGGCGGCCTGGAACGAGAACTGGATGGATGAAATCAGCAATGAGACGGCATTCCGTACAGAGCATATTCTTTCTGTAAGCGGGGGTACCGCCAAGAGCAGTTATCTCTATTCAATGGGATATTACAAGGAGAACGGTACTCTGCAGAACACCGACTTCGACCGTTTCACGATGCGTATGAGCGGTGATGTCCAGGCCACTTCCTGGATGAAAGTGGGTATGAGTGCAAATCTGGCCCACGCAAAGTCCGATTTCCAGGAGGCAAGCGGGTCCGAGACATCCAACGTATGGTACACCGCCCAGTTTATGGGGCCGGTCTATCCTGTGTATCTGAAGGATATGAAGGGAAATGACGTTCTGGACGAGAATGGACAGCGGCAGTATGAGTACGGTTCAGAATCTGACAACGGCTATGCCAACCGTGTTACTGCCCAGGGCTTCAACTCCAAGGCCGAACTTTTCAACAACAAGGCTTATTACAAGCGGAATTCGGCATCGGCAAGAGCTTTTCTCAATCTGGGAACTGTGAGCAAGAATGCTTTGCTCTACGGACTGAACCTGACGGTCAATGTCGGTCTTGACTTCACGGATTATGCCAGAACCACTGTCAGTGACAAATACCACGGCAATGCTGCAGACCAGGGCGGAAATGTCTATAAAACCAATACGAGAGCCCTCAGTTACACCGTAAATGAGCTGTTGACTTACAAACGAGAGTTCGGGGAACACTCCCTCGATTTGCTTGCCGGACACGAATACTACCGCTACAACTACAACTATGCGATGGGTGGCAAGAGCGGAATAGTGGAGGGTATCGATGAACTCGGTTCTGCCGTCACTACAACAGCTAATACATCCTATTCCAGCGACTATGCCATAGAATCCGTGCTGGCTCGTGTGAATTACGGCTATGCAGACCGTTATTACATCGATGCTTCCTGGCGTACAGACGGTTCGTCCCGCTTCCACAAGGACCACCGTTGGGGCAATTTCTGGTCTGCGGGTGTGTCCTGGAGGATTTCACAGGAGCCGTTTATGGCATCCTGCTCTTCTTGGCTGAACAATCTCACTTTGAAAGCTTCCTATGGAGTGCAGGGAAATGACAACCTGGGGTCCTACTATGTCTGGCAGGGCAGGTTCAACTACGGATGGCCCAACGGAACCCGTCCGGGGGCTGTGGCAGGCTCAATAGAGAACCAGCTTGTTTCTTGGGAGAAGAACGGTAATTTCAATGCCGGAGTCGAAGCCACTTTCCTGCAGGGAAGGCTTTCGGCCACCGTTGAATACTATAACAGGAAGACCGATGATATGCTGCTCAACAACCCTCTGGCAATATCCTCCGGTTTTTCGGGCTTCGACGACAATGTCGGTTCTATGCTGAATCAGGGAATGGAGGTCACCGTGCGTGGAGTAATCCTTGAGATGGAAAATTTCCATTGGGACGCAACCGCAATGCTGAGTCTGAACCGTAACAAGGTTCTGGCCCTGACTTCCAACCAGAATGTGCTCAATTATGGGAGTATGGTAATCGAGGTCGGAAAGCCGATTTACACTTTCTATCTCTCAAAGTCTGCCGGCGTTTCTCCGGCCACTGGCAAGCAGCTCTATTACAGCTACTACCGTTATGCCGTGGACCCGAATGGGGCTATGATTACCGAACGCTGTCCCGAATATGTGACTGATGACGTCTCACTTGCCACGATGAGCAAGTATTACTATGGAAGCCGTCAGCCTCTGTTCTCCGGCAGCATCTCATCCAATTTTACAATCTTCAAGTGCATAGACTTGTCTTTTATGACCACCTATTCTGTCGGAGGAAAAATTCAGGACGGACTTTACGAAAGCGCTATGCACGTCACCTATCCCGGCAACAACTGGCATAAAAACATCCTCCGCCGCTGGCAGAAACCGGGGGATGTGACTGATGTTCCTATGGTGGAAATCGGAGGCAGCTATGCAAGTGTAGGAGAATCGCTTGTGGATGCATCCTATTTCGCAATCAAGAATATCACTTTGGGCTATACCGTTCCTTCCCGCCTGCTTTCAAAGTCGGGAGTGAAGAATGTCAGAGTCTTCTTTACGGCGGACAATGTCGCTCTTTTCAGCCATCTGGACGGAATGGATCCCCAGTACAATTTTGCGGGAACGGTTTCTTATACCTATTCTCCATCCAGGGTGCTGGCCTTGGGAATAGACCTTAATTTTTGATGTATATGAAGAAAAAATACATATTGACAATGGCGACCTGTCTGGTGGGCTTGTCCTCCTGCCAGCTGGATTTTAACCCCACGGATTCCGGTTCGGCGGATGATTTGCTGAAATCCGCCTCGTCCGCAATTTCCATAATTGACGGTGTTTACAGCACAATGTGGACTGCCGGATGGTCCACCTCGGGCAATTCGCACCAATGCTTCGGAATATCTGCCTACAACATTGCCCTGGAGGCTATGGGGGATGACTTCATAATGCAGAGTATGGGCAACGGCTGGTTCTGGTATGACCACTGCTACAACATCAAGGACTATTATACATCCAGCGCCTTCCGCTCCTACGATGTCTGGAACGCCAACTACTCCTGGATTGCAAATGCCAATTATGTGCTTGGCGCAGAGCAGACTATGGACGGGACAGAAGAAGACAAGGCCTATGTTGCCGGCAGCGCGTATGCCATCAGGGGACTGTGTTATCTGAACCTGTGCAACTGGTATGCGAGGCCTCCGTACAGTGCATTGCAGGATAAATCCCGCTGGTCCGACCCGGCTGTTCCAATCTACACCAAGCCTACATACAAGGACTTTACCGGGGCCCCGAGGTCTGATCTCAAGACTGTTTTTGAACAGATAAATGCCGATTTGGACAAGGCTATCGAACTGCTCGAAGCCGGTGCAAACTCCAAGCTCGCCGGCAACAAGTCCCATATCAATCTCTATGTGGCCCTGGGTTTCAAAGTGAGGGCTGCACTTGCCGCAGGAGACTGGAATACTGCTCTGGAGTGTTCCGAAAGGATAATCGGGAGCGAACTCTATGAAATCGGCGGAGAAACGGAGCTTATGAACGGGATGAACAGCCTGTCGCTCAAGAATGTTATGTGGGGGGCCGGCATTGCCACCACCGAACAGGCCGGCAGCTATGCCAGCTTCTTTTCCCATATGGACAATACTGACGGGGCGTATGCCCAAGCTGCACCGAAACTCATCAGTTCCGCTTTGTACAAGATGATGGCCCCGGATGATATCCGCCGGGGATGGTGGAACCCTGACAATACGGAATCTCCATACCTGTCCGGCAAGTTCAGGTTTTCCAATGTGGCAGCCTGGCTCGGAGACTATATTTATATGAGAGTTGAAGAATTCTATTTCGATGCGGCTGAGGCTGCCTTGCGCCTGGGCAAGACGGACAAGGCAGTGAAATATATGAATGAGGTGATGGCAAAGAGGTCTGAAAGCTATGATGCTTCGGATTATTCGGGGACTTTGCTCGGGGCTTTGACAAATTCCTGGACAGGCTCACTCCTGGAGAATATTCTCATACAGAAACGCGTGGAACTGTGGGGTGAATTCGGCAGGGTGAGCGATGTCCGCAGGCTCGGTCAGGGCATAGAAAGACGCGTTTCGGACGGTTTCTCTGACGACTGTCTAACGACTATGAGCCGCAATGGAGTGAATCTGACTGATCCTGAGACATACGACTGGGTGATGACCATACCTCAGGATGAAATAAACAATAATCCCAATATCAACGAAGAGGATCAGAATCCGTGATAGAAGACAATGAAAATGAAGACAATACGAATATTGGCCGCTATGGCATCTGCTGTAATCCTGTCTTCCTGCGTTCAGGAACTGGAGGGTGTGAAATCTTCCTTCAATGATGACGACAACAGGGAAATTCACTTTGTGCAGGGAAGTATCATCAAATCGTTTGACCAGGGGACTCTCGACGGGGAATTTACAGTCACTCTCGGCCGCCTCGGCAACAAGGGTACCTACAAAGTCCAGCTTGCCATCAGCGGCAAGGATGCACAGCTTTTTTCCTTCGAACCTGTGGTGACTATCCCGGATGGGCAGTATTCTGTCGATATTCCGGTCTATGTGGATATGTCACACGTTATGCTGGGCTCTGAAGTTACCGCTACGATGAATATCGAGGGACGTGATGCGCAGTTGGGTGACAATCCGGCTTTCATCAGCCAGTACAGTGACTTCCTGAAGCTGAATGCCTCTTTCAAACTGGAATGGGAACCGTATATGAGAACGACCGAAGATGGGCAGACAATTCAGCAGACAGCCACCTACCTCTACAATCAATTCTATCAGGGAGCGCAGGGAGGAATGCTTGTCGAAAAGGCAAAAGGCAGTGACAATGTGTTCCGCCTGCTGGATTGGGCTGCCGGAGTCGGTTTCGTGTTTATGATAAACAAGGACAATTCCGTGAAGGTGCCCGCACAGTCGATAGGCTATTACTATGAGGATGTGAGGGAATATGTCTATGTGTCCGATGTGGCTCAGTATCTGGGGGATGACTCCTACTATCAGTCCTATCCCTGCACCTTCGACGGAGATCAGACCTTTATGCTCAATCTGGTCTATTATGTTTCTGAAGGCGCATTCGGAGTCGGTCCGGAGGCTTTCATCTTTGCCGGAGACCACGATGAGGATCCTCTCGTACGGGCAGAGTATCTGGGTGATGGCCGTTTCAAATTCGTTGTAAACAGTTACACTTCAGAATGCCGTGCCGCTGTCGTTCCGGGGGACATTACCAAGGACGAGAAGGCATTTGACAATGCGGTGAAATCAATCTGCAATGGTAGTGCATCCGATGTGCGTTCTTTCAGGGACGGAGAACAGGTCTGGATCCCTTCGGAAGCCAATAATACGATGGTTGCCGTGCCATTCAACTCTGAAGGAGTGCCCGGCCCGGGAATTTGCATGAGGTTTACCTATGACCCTGACGGTACGGTCATTCCGGAAATTCAGGAAATGTTGCTAAGGCCGTATGTGAAATCACCACGTTCGACTCTGGAATTCTTTCTTAAGGCAAAGAACTGTCAGACAATCTCCTATGTTATGCTTCCGAAGGATGTGATGGACTATTATATCGGGACTTACGGAGAAGATATGATTATTGCCCAGATAGGTAATTCATTAGATGCAGAGAAACTGGCTGAAGCTTGTTCTGAAAGCGGTCTGAGCCTGTTCTGGCAGAATCTGGAGGAGGGTGCGGAATACAGTGTGCTTCTGCGCGCTTCCAACTCTTATGGCGATCAGGTCAGCCGGGTTGTCTCCGGACGGGTCGAGGCTGCTGCTGATGATTTTCTGCCGAAGGCTCTCGAAGATTTTACCGGTTCCTATCTCGCGACGGCTCTCGTGACCACCTCCAATGACACATCCGGCAGTGATGAAAGTTTCAGGGTGGATGTCATCAGTCTTGGCGGAAACAAGGTGGGAGTCAAGGGCTTGAGCAACTATCGGAACTATTCTCCCCAAATTGTCGGAGTTTATGATGAGGAGCATCACACCATACGCCTGAATTCCCAGAATCTCGGAGCATTCAATTATATGAATGTGGTTTTCGGTTTTATCGGCAATCTGTATTCCGGTATATGGGGACAGGATTCTGCTCTGGAGTTCGGTTTCGGTGATGACGGCTATGTACATTGGAGAAGCACTCCGGGTTCCGCAATAGATGTGACCGGATACACCTTCCTGCTGTTTGACGGAACAACTTATTCGGGCTATAACCTCGCAGACAAGTCATACAGCCAGTTGCTGATGAAAAAACTTTGATCGTCCGGCCCCGGCCGGCAATCCCATATGCAGAGCCGGCTCAGAACCTTTTGCCGAAGGAGAATTCCAGCGTGTCGGAACGGTCGAACTTGTGGGCACGCATTGCGAAGCCGAAGAATATGTTGCCTGCTTTGGGGATGTGGTAGCGGATGAGGGTGCGCTGATAGTTCCAGGTGGAGTCTTCTATGGCGAGTTTCTTGAAAAGATAGACTCCCAGACCTATGCCGATTTCCACATTTTTGTAGAAGAATGACTGCTGGATGTAGGCACC
>JALFGP010000102.1 GCA_022777205.1 Rikenellaceae bacterium | reverse complement strand
TCTGCATAGACATTGGGGTTGTCAACCTTCAGAATCTTCTTCATATTCTTCATTATAACCTTGCAAAGATAGCATAATCTGCGAAATTGGTATATATTCAGCGAATATCAGTACAATTATTCCTATATCTCGGGATACATTTGCAACATGAAAATTACAATAATATTGGCCTTGTCGGCAATGTTGCTGGCCGGCTGCAAGCAAAACACGAATATGAGTACACTGAACCTCACACAGGAATGGGACAAGACCTTTCCGAAATCCGACCTTGTAGAACATTCCAAGGTTACATTCCACAACCGCTATGGCATTGAACTGGCCGCTGACTTGTATATTCCAAAGAGTGCAGAAGGCAGATTGCCGGCAATTGCAGTTTCCGGTCCCTTCGGTGCCGTAAAGGAGCAGACCAGCGGCATCTATGCCCAGCATATGGCTGAGCGCGGCTTCCTCACTATTGCCTTTGACCCGTCCTACACAGGTGAGAGCGGTGGCGAGCCTCGCCGTATGGCTTCCCCGGACATCAATACTGAGGATTTTCTGGCAGCTGTGGATTTTCTGTCAGTACAGGAAAACGTTGACCCTGAGCGTATTGGCATTATCGGCATTTGCGGCTGGGGCGGAATGGCCATCAATGCTGCAGCTCTCGATCCACGAATAAAGGCTACGGTCACTTCCACAATGTACGATATGTCCCGTGTAACCCGTGAAGGCTATTTCGGATGCACAGACAATGAGCAGGCCCGTGATGCCCAGCGCAAGGCATGGGCCGCCCAGAGAACTGAAGACTACAGGACAGGAAACTATAAGTGTGCAGGCGGAGTTGTGGATCCGCTCCCGGATGATGCACCTTGGTTTGTGAAGGATTACCACGAGTACTATAAGACAGAGCGGGGCTACCACCCTCGCAGCGGCAACTCCAACGACGGATGGAATATCATCGGAACTATGTCATTTATGAATCAGCCAATCCTGGATATGGCTCGTGAGATCAAGACTCCGGTCCTGCTCATCCACGGCGAGAAGGCCCATAGCCGCTATTTCAGTGAAGGGGCATTCGAAGCTATGACAGGAGTGAAGCCGGAACCGGACAAGAGCACCGTGATGGGAAACAAGGAACTGCTCATCATCCCCGGTGCAGTCCACACCGACCTCTATGACGACAAAGCCGGTGTGATACCATACGACAGAATTGATAGTTTCTTCAAGGAAAACCTTAAGAAAGACTAATATGACCAAGTAATGAAGATACTGCCTCCGAGCATTTCCCCCCCCACCAAAAAAACAACATGAAACGCTGCACAGTATTTCATTCCGTGAATTATGAATCGAATCATAAAGTCCTTGTCGCTTATTTCTCCGCGACAGGAGTTACAGCCAGTGCCGCCCAAAAGGTGGCTGAAGCAACGGGCGGGGAAGTCTATGCCATTACTCCGGCAAAGCCGTATACCGATGCCGACCTTGACTGGAGAGACAAGCAGTCGCGCAGTTCGTTGGAGATGAACGACCCGAAAGCACGCCCAGCTTTGGGTGGCGAATGCTTGGACGTTTCGGAATATGACATCGTTTTCATCAGCTATCCCATCTGGTGGGACCAGGCTCCGAGACTAATCAATACATTCATCGAAAGCCACAATTTGAAGGGCAAGACGGTCATTCCGTTCGCCACTTCAGGCGGCAGTACGATATCAGGCAGTGCAGCCACGTTGAAACGCAGCTATCCGGTGTTGGAATGGAAAGAGGGCCGTTTGCTCAATCGTGCTGACGAGAAAACCGTCCGCACGTGGATTGACAGATTAGGATATTGAGCCCGGTAATAATCGAAAGCCGCTGCAATCTGACCTCGAAAATCCAATTCAAATCTGACGCAACATATTTTTTTCATATTATTAAAGTGCTATCTTTGTTTGCTTAAAGCCACGAAAAAAATGATGAAAATATTAGCAATCTGCACGGCTCTTTCCGTGCTCTCGCCCTCTTTTCCCGAAACCAGCTACAATGGTAAGATAGCCATTGCTGCCCATAGAGGGTTTTGGAAATGCGAACAGGCTGTAAACAGCCAGAACAGTATTGCAAGTCTTACGCTTGCACAGGAGAATTCCTTTTGGGGTAGTGAATGTGACATCCACCTTACATCCGACGGGGAAATCATAGTCAATCATGATAACGACATAGACGGACTGGTGATAGCTGAGCACACTTATTCTGAACTGGCTTCCCATCTGCTGGCAAACGGAGAGAAGCGTCCCACCTTCGATGAGTATCTCACTCAGGCCGAAAAGGCGCCAAAGACTGTGCTTGTCGTGGAATTCAAGCCACAGGGCTCTGACAAGAGGGACAAGGCACTCGTACGCAAAGCAATTAAGAAAATACGCAAGCACGGACTTTGGGACCCGTCCAGGGTTACCTTCATCTCCTTCAGCTACTGCTGCTGCAAGACTGTGGCAAAGCTCGCGCCCGCATTCACCAACCAGTATCTCAACGGTGATCTTGCACCTGCCGATCTTGCCAAAGCCGGCATCAACGGCATAGACTATCACTACAATGTGCTATACGAGCATCCGGAGTGGGTGGAGGAAGCGCACGACCTGGGGATGAGCGTTAATGTCTGGACTGTCAACAAGGCCAAGGATATGCACAATTTCATAGAAATGGGCGTAGACGTGATTACCACAAACGAGCCTCTGATGCTGAGGAAAATTCTGGGAGACAAGGAATTCAAAAACTAATATAGTAATCTTCAAAAAATAATCTGCATCAGATGTCTGGATAAAAGTCAGATGAAAGGATTATAACGATAGAATATTATGGAATTCAAGGAATTGAGAAGGGCCCGCTACTCATGCAAGGCATACGATAGCAGCCGGCAGTTAAGCCTGGAAACGCTTGCTGAAATTCTGGAAGCCGGTCGTATGGCCCCGACCGCAAAGAACCTTCAGGAACAGCACATTTATGTATGTCAGTCTCCGGAGGCTCTGTCAAAGATTGACTCCTGCACGCCTTGCAGGTATGGAGCACCGACAGTCCTCGTCGTGGCTTTCGACAGAAACAATGTCTATACCTACCCTGACGGAAAGCGTGAGTCGGGCATAGAGGATGCGGCCATAGTGGCGACTCATC
>JALFGP010000073.1 GCA_022777205.1 Rikenellaceae bacterium | reverse complement strand
AAAACGCTCACGATGACGCGCAGGACGCTACAACGGGCGTTTATGAAAATCTGCCGAAGAAAAAGGCAACAAGCAATTACACGCCGATTTTTATGTAGGGAGTGATAAAACATCAAAACGCATCAGGATTTGCTCGAAATTGGAGAAAACGAACGAGACCGGATGGAGTTTGTTCTGGATGCAATCCGTGAGCACAAGGGGAGCGAGCTATATAAAACTGCATGTGATGCGGAATTGTACTACAAGCACCAAACCCCCACGATCATGAGATTTCAGAAGTGGATCTATAACATGTACGGGCAGAAAGTCCCGGACATTTGGTCTCCCAATAACAAAATCGCATCGAACTGGTACAACTACTTCACGACTCAGGCTGTTTCGTATCTGCTGGGCAATGGAGTAACACTTAAGAAAGAATCCAACAAGGAAAAGCTAGGCAAGGATTTTGACAAGAAGGTGCAGGACATCGCCACCCACGCAAAGAATGGCGGCGTTGCTTTTGGCTTTTGGAATCTTGACCACCTTGAATGCTTCGACTTGACAGAGTTTGTGCCTATGTATGATGAGGATGACGGCGGTCTGAAAGCTGGCATCCGGTTCTGGCAGATTGATGACAGCAAACCACTGCGTGCTACTCTGTACGAACTGGATGGTTACACGGACTATATCAAGCGCAAGGATGAAGATGTGACCGTACTACATGACAAGCGTGCATATACGCAGATTGTCAGAAAGAACGCCATTGAAGGCGAGACAATCCTTGACGGTGCGCCGCCTGCCGGTTTCCCGATTGTGCCTCTGTGGAATATCAACCGGCAGAGCGACCTTGTTGGCAACCGTGGAACCATTGACGCATATGATTTGATGGTGTCCGGACTGATTAACAACGTCAGCGACGGAGAGTTCATTTACTGGATTCTGAAAAACTGCGGCGGCATGAATGATGCTGATGATGCAAAATTCATTGAGCAGCTGAAGTTGACTCGCGTTGCCCATGCTGACGGTGACGACGGGGCAAGCGTTGAGGCTCACAATGTCAATGTTGAGTTTGAAGCGACCGCAGAAGCACTTGACAGGCTCACAAATCAGCTGTACACGGACTTTATGGCACTCAAGGTACAAGATGTCTCTGCCGGTTCTGTGACCGCTACGCAGATTCAGGCGGCTTATGAGCCTATCAATCAGAAAACAGACCAGTTTGAATATCAGGTGACTGAGTTCATCAACGGCATCCTCGCTCTGGCCGGTATTGAGGACGAACCGACATATACCCGCTCACAGATGAGCAATCAGTCTGAAACGCTGGAAATGGTTCTCCAATCGGCTGAATATCTGGACGATGAATATGTCACCACAAAGATTCTGACGCTTCTGGGCGACGCTGACAAGGCGCAGGAAGTCATGAAACGCAAGGATGCAGAAGCGGCTGACAGATACAAACAGATGGAGACGGAACTGGAAGATTTGAAGAGCCAAAATGAAAACAATGAAAGTGGGGAAGAGTAATGGCGCTTGAACCGATTACGCGAAAAGAAAAGATTATTGCTGGGCAGGATTTGACGCCAATCACAAGAATGGAGAAGTTTTTGAAACAATACGGAGGTGGAGGCGGCGGTGGAGGCTCTGTCCCAAAGCCCCTGACATACGACTATATGCCGGATGGGTATCCGTCAAAGGCGGTGCAAACTACAACGCTGATGGAGGAGCAGGAACTTGCGTTCACATTAAGTAATGGACTCTACACGGCTCAATTAACAAACGCACTTGATGTTGTTGTAGGTAAAACATACACAGTCAACTGGGATGGAACTGAATACGAGTGTGTGGGGGCAGCTTTTGAAGAAGGTTCGTATCAATTCGGGAATCTATCTATTTTAGGCTTTGGAGATGATACCGGCGAGCCGTTCTTGTATATATATAATACATATCGATCTGACGGCATGTTTGGCACCATTGACACATCTGCAAGCCATACTATAAGCGTTAAAACGACAGCGGAAGCAATTACACCGATGGCAGAGGAATTTATTCCTTCGGAGGTAACAGCAGTTATTGAAAATGCACAGACTGCCGCAAACTCTGCACAAGCTGTTGCTAATATTAACAAAGAAGTGCTTGATTGTGCGTTTAGTTCAGCCGTCACATTCACGTTTGATAAGCAAACTTCTGGAAGATATACATTTGAGTTCAATTCTTTTAATTATTATAAAATAAGCGACTTTAATCCTGCCCCGGAGAATGTTATTTCGTTCAAGGGAACAACAGAATCCGGAGTCAATTATTCTAAAATTACTGCCGGAAGCAACTGCGTGAGATATGGATTTTTTATCGTTGTTGCGTCCGCTGGTGGTTGTTCCATCCCCATTTCAGAGACAAAAACTAAGAGTTTTATTGCTCCGTCTGCTGGACTTTATGCGCAGTATGAAGTAAACAATACAGACCAAACTGCGGGAACAGGAGAGTTTACTCTGCGAGCGTCAACTGGAAGTTTTTCTATTACAGGTTTATTTCTCAAATCTTCTACAGCCGATAGCACCAAGAAGTTCAAAATCACTGTAGATGACAGCGGTACACTCAAGGCAACAGAGGTAACGTAATTACAAAACCTACGCAGATTTAGCCAAGGAGGGAAAGAATGGCAGACAAAGCGCATCGGTTAACAGATGAAAAACTGGAAGAAATGGAAAAGCGGCTGTCTGCCATTTATTCCTGGGCGGAAAAGACCGTACAGAAAAAGATGGCTGATTATGCGAAGTCCATTGATAAAAAGTCAACGGAATTGTTACAAGCCTACAAGGATGCAGAAACAGAGGACGAAAAGCGGAAAGCCAAAAAGGCATATATCCGCTTTTATCGGAAAGTTGTAAAGAGCAAAGAATTTTCGGCTTTGTCTGCTAATGTTGCAGATGATCTGTATAAGGCAAATTTGCAAGCATCGAAATATATCAATTCACAGACACCATCAATTTATGCGTTGAATTACAACTACATAAATGCTGAAATGGCAAAGGATATTGATGGTTTTACACCGCAGGAAATCACCGACACGGAAGCAGAAAAATACAGCGGATATACGAAACAGACCGTTGACCGGAAAAAGGACACGGGCTGGAACAAGGATAACTTGAAAAAGTCCGTTATTGCCGGTTCTTTGCTTTTGCTTGGCGCTGATGCCATTATGAAGCGGTCAGCCAATAGCACCGGTGAGAAAAACCGAAATTCTGCAAGTATGCACAATATCGGTATGGGTACTGATGCCGAAAACAAAGCACGGCTTGATGGAATGTATTGGGCTGAATATCTTGGTAACAGGATGAACAAGGCTTGGATTGCCACGCTTGACAACAGGACAAGACACAGCCACGCTATGCTTGATGGTGTTGCAATACCGCTGAATGAAATCTTCGACAACGGATGTTCAAGACCAAGAGACCCAAATGGAAGGCCGGAGGAAATTTGCAACTGTCGCTGTTCTCTTGAATATGTTCGTGTTGGCGGCGAACCTGGAAGAACGAGGTCTGCAAGACAAGGAACGGTTACTGGATCGTACAAAAAAGATAGCAGTTTCAAGGGAACGAAATCCATTGAAGTTCCTAATATGTCTTATAGGGAGTTTATGAAATGGCGGGAAACTCAATAATTTTTACAGACAATCTTGATGAAGTTTTGTCTGCCGTTGATAGTGCGGTAACTGCTGGACTTGTTGAGATTGGAGCAACTGCTCAAAGCTATGCCAAAGACATAACTCCTGTCCGCACTGGCACTTTGCGTGACAGCATCGGTGTAGAGGTCAAGAAAGACGAAAAAGCAGCATATATTGGCACTATGGCAGGTAGGTTTCCTGATAAGCCATATGGTAAATATGTGGAATTGGGAGCGAGAGGCCGTCCTGGCGTCCATATGCTACAAAGAGCCGCTTCTGAACACACCGACGAATATAAGCGTATCATGGAAGATGCTATGAAACACGCATAGCATTGACAAAAAACCAATTTAGTGTATAATATCCATGTATAAACAACATACAATCGAACAGTGAAGCACCACTGACGAAGTAAAGGAGA
>JALFGP010000043.1 GCA_022777205.1 Rikenellaceae bacterium | reverse complement strand
TGAACGGAGGTGACGACTACCGCCTGCTTTTCACGATTCCTATAGGCAAACACGAAAAATTCCGCCACGATTTCCAGACTTTCGACGTGATAGGCCATCTCGCCCAAGCGGAAGTGGGAGCCGTAATAGTCACCCCGGACGAAGTGGAACTGCCTCTGCACGCCCAAGGATGGCCTCGGGAATAAGTGTCGCGGTCCAATCCTTATCCGGACTTATTGAAAGAGTCTGACGTTGTCGAAAGACGGCTTCAAATCCCCTGCTTCAATTCTGTGGATTATCTCCACCACTTTGTCGTTGGCAGGAGTAGGGACTCCGACTCTGCGTCCGAATTCACATACAGAACCGTTTATCGAGTCCACTTCTGTCTTTTTTCCGTGTTCCAGGTCCTGAAGCATACTGGCTTTGAGAAGGGCGTGCTTGCGTATGGCAACCGGAATTATACAGAAGGAAAATGCCTTTTTCAGAGGATTGGAATAATCCAGAAGTTTCACGACATCCTTACCCTGAATAGGCTCAATCCTTATATTAGCCGCCTTGCAGACATCGATGCATTCCTTGATAATCTTTTGAAGCACTTTCCGTGAATTGCGGTCTGATGCCGCTTCTCCGAAAGTGGAACCTGTCACTGCACTCATTCCGGAAAAGCCTGCATTTATGAGGAGTTTGCTCCACCTTGTGCCTATGAAATTGTGCTCCAGTTCCACCGGTCCCATCATTTCAAGCAGTTCCTTAACTTCGTTCAGATGAGCTGAGACGTGGTCAGAAACTGCACCGAGTCCGAAGGTGAGACTGTCCGGAGAGCTGGTAAGTTCGCATACTCCCGGACCTTTCATAGTAGCACCCCAGGCCACTGTACAGCCCAAAACCCTGTCTTCGCCCACTATTTCGGCTATTCCGATTTCAGGAAGCCCGTTCTGAAGGGTCACTATCACTCCGTCAGAGGCAAGATAGTCTTTCAGGAAAGTCACCACTTCCCTGTTGTGCTGCTGCTTGGTCATCAGGAAAATGATGTCGTACTTTCCGCTCATCTGGCTGTCGGTGATGGCTGTGACCTTCTGGGTGAACTCCACTGTACCCACCACCCTTGCACCGTTTTCATTCAGAGCCTTCACGTGCGCCTGATTGTGGTTGATGAGGTCTATCTGTCCCCCATTTTTCGTGATGAAAGCTCCCAGAATAGTGCCCAAGGAACCGGCACCGTATATTGCTGCTCTCGACATAATTGTGAAGATAAATACCCCGGTGTTGGCCGGGGTAAGTTTTATTTGAGTTTCTTAAGCAAGGTCTTGATATTGACTTCAGCATCGATGATGTTCCTCAAGTCCTCAATCTTGACCCTCTGCTGTTCCATAGTGTCACGATGACGTATTGTCACGCAACCGTCGTTTACTGAATCGTGGTCCACAGTCACGCAGAAAGGAGTTCCTATGGCATCCTGACGGCGGTAACGCTTTCCTATGGAATCCTTCTCGTCATACTGGCAGTTGAAGTCGTATTTGAGTTCGTCCATAATCTTCTGTGCAAGTTCAGGCAGTCCGTCCTTCTTGACCAGCGGAAGCACAGCCACCTTGACAGGAGCAAGAGGTGCCGGGATTGAAAGCACAACCCTGGTTTCCCCGTTCTCAAGTTGTTCCTCGTGGAACGAATGTGACAAAACTGCAAGCACCATACGGTCCACTCCTATGGATGTCTCGATCACATAAGGAGTATAGCTCTCCCCGCTTTCAGGATCGAAATACTGAATCTTCTTTCCGGAGAATTTCTGGTGGTTTCCGAGGTCGAAATTGGTGCGGGAATGTATGCCCTCAAGTTCCTTGAATCCGAACGGGAAGTTGAACTCTATGTCAGTTGCGGCATTGGCGTAGTGAGCCAGTTTCTCGTGGTCGTGGAAGCGGTAATTTCCCTCTCCCATCCCGAGAGCCTCGTGCCATGCCAGACGCTGCTGTTTCCATTTTGCGAACCAATCCAGTTCGGTACCAGGCTTGATGAAGAACTGCATCTCCATCTGTTCGAATTCCCTCATACGGAAGATGAACTGACGGGCCACAATCTCGTTCCTGAAAGCCTTTCCTATCTGGGCAATTCCGAATGGAATCTTCATACGGCCGGTCTTCTGCACATTGAGATAGTTCACGAATATGCCCTGAGCAGTCTCCGGACGGAGATATATGACATTTGTGTCGTCAGAAGTGTTTCCGAGCTGTGTGGAGAACATAAGGTTGAACTGACGCACATCAGTCCAGTTTTTGGTGCCGGAAATAGGGCAGACAATTTCGCAGTCAATGATAATCTGACGCAGTTCAGCAAGGTCGTTTGCATTCAGAGCATCAGCCATTCTCTTGCGCACAGTCTCGATTTTTGCGGTGTTTCTTAGCACATTCGGATTGGTCTGGCGGAATTTCTCTTCGTCGAAAGCCTCACCGAATTTCTTGCGTGCCTTCTCCACCTCCTTGTTGTTCTTTTCCTCAAGTTTGGCGATATAATCCTCAATGAGCACGTCGGCCCTGTAACGCTTCTTGGAATCCTTATTGTCTATGAGAGGGTCGTTGAAAGCTCCCACGTGTCCTGAAGCCTCCCAAATCTTAGGGTGCATAAAGATGCAGGAATCAATGCCCACGATATTCTCGTTGAGCCTTGTCATAGCCTCCCACCAATATCTCTTGATGTTGTTCTTGAGTTCCACTCCCATCTGGCCATAGTCATAGACAGCAGCCAGTCCGTCATAAATCTCACTTGACGGGAAAATGAACCCGTACTCTTTGCAGTGCGCTACAAGCACCTTGAACAGTTCGTCCTGTGTCATAGTATTTCGTTAAATTAATTATTTTCATTGCAAAGCCTCCGCAAAGGAAAGCCCTATTGACATAAATCCTGCAAAAATAATCAATTCCTGTCAAATAATACAGTTACTTGAGTTGCAAGAACTAAATTTCTATGGATATTTCTGGAGAAATTATCTCCCGCAGAGGGTCGAGTACAAAGGGGCGCTGGCGGAACAGCGGATGCGGGACCATCAGGCCCGGTTCGGAAATGGTGTTGTTGCCGTATAGGATAATGTCTATATCTATGATACGGGACTCGTAAATCCGGCTGCCTTGCGAGTCGAGATTGATTTCGTGTTCGGGGCGTCCGAGCTGTTTCTCTATGCGCTGGCAGCACTCCAAAATGTCGCGGCAGGGGGCATCAAGGTCGAAACGGACGGCGCAATTGATGAAAGACTGCTCAGCCCGGAATCCCCAAGGCTCGGTTTCTATCAGTTTTGATATGGCCACCGGAGGGCGCGGCTGGCCATCCAGAATGGAGAATTCATCTTCCATCATCCTTATGGCCTGCAAAATGTTGCTTTTCCTGTCCCCGAGATTGCTGCCCAGGGAAAAATAGACCTGAACCATCATTCGTCAAGTCCAAGTTCCACAAGCGCCTCTTCAGACATCCTGGATTTGTCCCAAACCGGTTCAAAGACAAGGTCCACCTTCACGCTGACAACGCCCGGTACATCTTCCACAGCGTGTTGCACTTCATCAACCACATAGTCTGCCATAGGGCAGTTGGGAGCAGTGAGGGTCATCTGAACATAGACATTATGGTCCTGATCCACATTCAGTTCGTAAATCAGGCCGAGATCATACACATTTACAGGGATTTCCGGGTCGTAAACCTGTCGCAGAGCCCTGATAATATCGCTTTCGAGTGACATATTTCTTAACTATCAGCAATTTTCGGATGCAAGTTTTTTCATCGTCTGAATCATAGACACAAGTCCGTTGGCCCTGGTCGGAGACAGATTTTCCTTAAGGCCAATTTTTTCCACAACGGAGAAATCAGACGAAAGTATTTCTTCCGGAGTACGGCCCGAATATATGCGTATCAGGAGTGAAATTATACCCTTGGTGATGATGGCATCGCTGTCGGCATTGAACACCAGAACTCCATTTTCCATCTTTGCATCAAGCCAAACCCTTGATTGACAACCTTTTATCAAATAATCATCGGTCTTTTTGTCCTCAGGGTAGGAAGCAAGGGACTTACCCAGATCGATAATATACTCATATTTGTCGAGCCATTCGTCGAATTCGGCAAATTCTTCTATAATATCTTCCTCAACTTCTTTCAAAGACTTGTTCATAATATATTAATATTCAATAATTTAACTCAACATATCCATAGCTTTTTCCAGAGCCTTGGCGAAAATTTCAATCTCCTCAAGAGTATTGTAAGGAGCAAGTGAAACCCTCAACATACCTGTGACTCCGAAACGGTCCATAAGAGGTTCTGCGCACATCTGTCCTGAGCGCACGGCAACTCCCATCTTGTCCAGAAGCAGCGCAAGGTCTTCGTGATGGAGTCCGTCCACCGAGAAAGAAAAGACGGGAATTTTTGGTTCTGCCGTTCCGTACAATCTTATCC
>JALFGP010000059.1 GCA_022777205.1 Rikenellaceae bacterium | reverse complement strand
CAGATCGCTGCTCTCATCTGCACGGAGTTGCGTACGGACCAGGTGCGGGGAAAGAATCTGGTGCTTGCTCAGGTGATAGAGCAATATGTCATAAAGACTCTGGAATACGACCTCAAACTTTTGAAATCCCGCAAAACGGGCTATTTCACTGTGCTCGGCATAGAACGTTCTCTGCCTTTCGTTTTTGCCGGTCACAGGTTTGCAGGTTTTATCGACAGGCTCGACAGTTTTGATGACGGGGAAATCCGAATTGTGGACTACAAGACAGGAAGAGTTTCGGATAGCGAGATGATGGTGATGGGAGAATCCGGGAATGATGAAAACTGCGCCCTTCAGGTTTTCGACTCGGTCTTCGACCCGGAAGCGAAAGAAAGGCCGAAGATTGCCTTGCAGTTCTTCATCTACAATCTGATGCTGATGCTCAACAGCGAAGGCAGGGCTTTGAGGGGGAACAGGAGGATTGTGAACACGGTCTATTCCCTGTCCCATCTCTATGCAGATGACGCGAAGGAATACAGCCTCACGGACGAAATCGTAAAATATGCTTCAGACAAGCTGGAGGCCTGTCTGAATGAGATTTTCGACTTGAGCGCTCAGCCGGAGTTCAGGCGAACGGAGAATACTGACACCTGCTCCTACTGCGATTTCAGAATGATTTGTGGACGATGAAATATTTCAGGAAATGATAACTATCGCAAAAGCATCCGCCGGTTCCGGAAAGACCTACACTCTGGCGCGCACCTATATTTCGCTGTTGCTCAAGGCATTGGATAAAGATTCCTATCCTTATCGCCACATCCTTGCCGTGACTTTCACCAACAAGGCCACGGCCGAGATGAAAGCCAGAATCCTCAAGGAACTGGACATCCTGGCCCAGTCGCCGCTCTCCTCCGACTATTACAATGACTTCGTGCCTTCAATCTGCCCGAGTGCCTCTGAACTTCAGAAACGCTGCCGCTACCTGCTGCAATCCATACTCCACGACTACAGTGCATTTTCTGTTTTCACCATAGACCGTTTCTTCCAGCAAATCCTCCGGTCCTTTGCCCGGGAACTGGGGCAGTTCGAATCCTATCAGCTGGAGCTGGACAAGTCCCAGATGGTGAACGAATCTGTGGATAGGCTGTTGGAGGCCCTGTCCGGAGACAATGCCGAGCTGGTGGAATGGCTCAAAGACTCGGCGATGAAGCAGATTGCCTCAAAAGGCTATTTCAAAATCAACGAAACACTCTACGAGGCTGCCTCCGACCTTCAGAATCAGCATTTTCTCAAATGGATGTCGGATCACGGCATTTCGGACCCGTCCTCCAAGTTTTCCAGAGAAAACATCCGCCTGTTCCGTGCCTCCTGTGATAGACTCGTGGCAGAATTCCACAAAAGCCTGAAGGATACGGCAGGGAAGATCCTCTCTTGTTTTTCAGTGGCGGGAATAGGTCTGGGGGATTGCCAGAAAGGAATCTTCAATGTGGTGCGTGAATACGGCCGCCTTTCGGACCGTTCCGTGGCCAAGGCACCGTCAGCCTCCTTCTGCAAGAGAATTGTGAATCCGTCCAAACTGCTGCTCAAGTCCTGTGCGGGCAAGGCAGCTGCTCTTCCGGCAGTTTACGGAGACCTGGCTCGGACTCTTGTGGGACTGTTTTATGCCATTGATTCAGAGGAAATTGCAGGGCTGTCGGAATATTTTAGGGCCTACAGGACAGCTCTTCAAGTCAGGGACATTTCCTACGGACTCGGCATCTGCGGGGAGCTGTATGATTCCTTTTCCAGCCTCACCAGGGACAAGAACGTGCTTTGCCTTGAGGATTCCAGCAGCCTGCTTTGCCGTATTGTAGATGGAGCAGATGTGCCTTTTGTCTATGAGAAGACAGGAGTGAGGTATGAGCATTTCCTGCTGGACGAGTTTCAGGACACCTCCTTGGTGCAGTGGAGCAACTTCCTGCCTCTGCTCCGGGAGAGCAATGCCAACGGGAACGACAACCTCATTGTGGGCGATGTGAAGCAGTCCATCTACCGTTGGAGGGACTCTGACTGGAATCTGCTGAACAGGGAAGTATCCCGGGAATTTCCTGATTCCAGAGAATTGACTGATGAAAAGGGGCGCCCGAAACTGTCGGTCAACTACAGGACGGAAGAGAATGTGGTGAGGTTCAACAACGGATTTTTCCGTTTCATCTCCCAACGCACCGCATCCGGTTTCCCCCAGGAGCAGAAGCAATTGATTGAAGGCATCTATGCCGATGTGTGCCAGGATGTAAGCCGCAGTGGAGGACTGGGGGAAGTGCGCATCTGTTTTGCTCCGGATGCAGGAAAGAATGGGTCGAAGGATGACCTGATTCTGCAAAAGACAATGGCTCTGGTGAAAGAGCTGCACGATGACAAGGGGGCCGGGTACGGGGAGATAGCCATAGTGATCCGTAACAATGCTCCCGGGGAAAAAATTGCAGATGCACTGCTTTCAGAAGGGGTGCCGGTGATTTCCGACGACTCTCTTTCAGTCAACAATTCCATAGTGGTCCGAAAAATCGTTTCTGTGCTTTCTTCTGTGGAGAATCCGAAGAATCAGGTTTCAGGCTATCTGGCCCGTACCATTGGCTTTACCCCGTCCTCGGGGGAGTCTTCTCTGATTTCGCTCACCGAGGAGATAATCCGTGCTCTCAAGAGCTGGGACTCCGAACTGGTTGATTCCCACACTCTTTACGTCCAGGCCTTTGTGGACTGGATGCAGAACTGGACGGCAGCCAACGGCAACAGACTCAAGGATTTCCTGAAGGCTTGGGCAGAGAGCAATATGGACTTCAAGTCAGTCAAAATCGCATCTCCATCCACGAGCGAGGCGGTGAGGGTGATTACCATCCACAAGTCCAAGGGGCTGGAGTTCCCGTATGTGATTATGCCATATGCCAATGACATTACCTTCTTCAAGCAGACCGACCTTTGGGCCGAACCTGCCGTACCTGCGGCGCTGCCGGGAAAGACCGATCTGGACAAGTCTGTGGACGGATTTGATTCAGCGGTGAATGGTATGGTGTTCAAGCCGACCATTTCTTCCACAAGCGTGGAGACCTATTTCGAACCGGCCTACCACAGCGAATGTTTCTCCCAGGCCATCGATGCCCTGAATCTCATCTATGTGGCAATGACAAGGCCCGAGAGGGGACTGTACATTGTGGCCGGCAAGACCTCGAAGAAATTTTCCGACTCCGGAAGCTATTCCAGTGCCACAGATGCCCTGATGGACTACCTGACGGCCCCGGAAGGGAGTGCCACACTTGGGTTGCAGGGACATATGCGGGAGAAGGACGGTTTTGCTGAATTCGTTTTCGGGGATTTCTGCAGTGCCGATGATATAGGGAAGGCCCGTCCACGGAAGCAAGACTCTGGGCGTTACCGCAAGCAGGTCAAGGAGATGGAACTGGACAGCCTCTATCCATCCTATCCCGTGGATTCGTCCCGTCTGCGTCTGGACAGGGATGCCTCAGATTTCTTCCTCAAGGATGAGACCGACGGGAACCGTCTCAGGGGCATAGTCCTGCACGGGATTCTGGCTTCGGTTGTCGTTCCGTCCGACCTGGAGAGGGCTGTCAAGGCTGCCGTGGAAGCCGGTGAGCTCAGCCCGAAGGAAGGCATTACGGCTCAGAAACTTATCGGCACCAGACTCGCCTCGGCAGTACAGCGAGGGTGGTTCTCCGAATCGGCGCGGGTTCTGAACGAGAGGGAAATAATTACGCCCCGGGGGGAAGAACTGCGCCCGGACAGAGTGGAAATCAATGGCCCGGAAGTCTGCATCATAGACTATAAGTTCGGAAATCCCAAGCCGGAATATCTCTCCCAGGTTGAGGAATATGCCAGCACCTACATCAGGATGGGATACTCATCCGTGAAGGCATATCTCTGGTACGTGTACAAGGATGACGTGGTGCAGGTGGTCTAAGGCAGTTTCTGTCTGACTTTTTTGGCGGAGCCGTAATGCAGCGAAAGTCTGAAAAATGTTTGCAGATGAAAAAAACTGCATCTAACTTTGCGGTTTGCGGCCTTAACCGAGCCGCTGATTTTAAGCTATGAACGGGAACGAACCGTTGTCATAATCACAGGACGAAGATATGGAAGATAACAGAACATTGGTTTACAACACAGAGAAAGACAGGCTGGTGAAGCCGGAGTACGGTCGAGCCATTCTCGATATGGTCAACAGTCTCAAAAAAATCGAATCTCGGGAAAAGAGGTCCGAGCAGGCCAGGGCCGTTATCAAGGCTATGGAAATCATAAACTACGACGTGCACCGTCAGGAGAACTTCGAGCACAAGCTTTGGGACGACCTCTTCATCATTTCGGGCTACGACTTGGACATAGATGCCCCCTATCCTATGCCCAATCCGGAGCAGGCTCTCGCCCGTCCGGAAGTGCCGTCCGTGGTGCGCAAACCCATACGTGCCACCCAGTACGGAAGGAATATCGAGAGTATGATAAATCTTGTGGCGGATATGGAAGACGGGGAGGTGAAGACTGCCGTAATCCGCTCTCTGGCCATATATATGCGTACCCAGTACCTTATCTGGAACAAGGACAGCGTGGCGGACGTGACCATTTTCCAGGACATAGAGAAACTTTCGGACGGACGGATCAAAGTGCCGGAGGGAGTGACTCTCGGGCGCGTGGGGGCTGATTCGAACTATCTCAAGCCGGGGCAGAATCCACGCAAGCAGATGAACCAGAGAAAGAAGAACAGCAAAAAGTACCGCTAGGAAGTATGGCCTTGTCGAAGAAACAGAAGGAAAATACCAAAAGGAAGTACAAGTTCCCGTTCATAATCAATATGTTCCGGAGTATGGACCGGAGCAGGGCCTTGCTCATCAAGAGGGTTCTCGGCGGAATCCTCTTGTTGTCCGCGCTCTACATATTCATCTGCTGCCTGTCCTATCTTTTCACTTGGAAGAGCGACTACAGCATATTGGACTGGAAGGATATTTCCGTTCTTCCGGCCAATCTGGGTTCAAAGCTGGGCCTGAGGCTGTCCTGGTTCCTGGTCGGGGGGTGTTTCGGGCTGTCGGCCTTTTTTGTGCCGGTGCTGATGGCTCTTGTGGGCTTGCATCTTTGTGAGACCGGAAAGTACAGACTCTCCTTCAAGAGCTTGATGACCCTGATTATAGCCACTCCTCTCTTCTCTTTCATACTTTCTTATGTTTCTGCACTGGTGTCGGATGACCATTTCTTCGGAGGGGGACTGGGAGGCTTTGCCGGGGCTGAGTTCACCAGAATTTGTGAGGCCGGAGCAGGAAGCATAGGCACTGGGCTCATTCTGCTGGCCTGTCTGGTACTGTGGCTGCTGCTTGCAAGCCGCCGGTTCGCGCTTTGGTTTGTCAAGGAAAGGCCCCTGCAGGTGCCTGTCGCTCCGGTGGAGACCTCCGGGGATGCCTCCGGGAAGGCCGGTTCTGAGCAAGGAATGGGGATTCCGGCAACACCGGAAGTCTTGGGGGCTCCGGAACTGCAAGATGCTTCTGAAGTGCAAGAAGTTTCTGAACTGCAGGATGCTTCTGAAGATTATGTAGATACCGTATCTGAGGAAAACGGAGAAGATATTGAATCCACGGATATTCCGGAAGAAGCAGAGCCTGCGTACGGTTCAGACCAGACTCCTGAATCCGGGAAGGATGTGATAGTGGAAACCAAGGAGCTGGACCTGGATGTGAAGGAGGAACTGCCGAGAATCGACAACCGTGATGAACTCGAGCGTTTCACTTTCCCTTCCCTGGATCTTCTGGAAGATTATTCTGCCAACCAGCACACGGTGCCGCAGTCTGAGCAGATGGATTTCATCCAGCGCATACGCACCACTCTCCAGAATTTCCGGATCAAAGTGCAGGACATAACAGCCATTCCCGGCCCAACTGTCACCCTCTACCGCGTGATTCCGGCTCCCGGAGTCAAGCTGGCTTCCATCAAGAACATACAGAATGACATAGGCATTTCTCTCGGAGCAAAGGGAGTCAGGGTTGTGAAACTTGAAGATGCCGTCGGGATCGAAGTCGCAAACCGGAAGTTCTCCATTGTTCCGCTAAAGGCTATGCTCAACGACCAGGCCTTCCGGGAGACCAAGGCAGGACTTCCAGTGGCCATAGGATGCACCATCACCAAGGAGGTCAAGATTTTCGACCTCTGCCAGGCTCCGCACCTTCTTGTGGCAGGTGCCACCCAGCAGGGTAAGTCTGTGGGACTCAATGTTATAGTCTCCTCCCTACTGTACGCCAAGCATCCTTCAGAGCTCAAGTTCGTGTTTGTGGATCCGAAGATGGTGGAATTCACGGCCTATGGACGTCTGCTCAAACACTATCTGGCTGTTCTGCCTACGGCTGCTTCCGAAGAGGATGAAAAGGCCAATGCCATCATCAAGAAGGCCAAGGATGCCTTTGACGTGCTGAACTCCCTCTGTGTGGAAATGGACGAGAGATACAAACTGCTCGCAGCTGCCGGAGTGAACAAACTCAAAGATTATAACGAGAAATACAAAGACCGCAAACTGCTGCCGACCGCCGGACACAAGTATCTGCCTTACATTGTGGTGGTAATTGATGAGTTTGCAGACCTTACCATGTCCTCCGGCTTCGGTCAGGATGGCAAGGCACTCTCCCGCGGAATTTCGTCCGCCATCATTCGTCTTGCCCAGAAAGGACGTGCAGCAGGCATACATCTGATTATAGCCACCCAGCGTCCGTCCGTATCCGTCATTACCGGAGACATAAAGACCAACTTCCCTATGCGTATTGCGTTCAGGACAGTCTCCCGAATCGATTCCCAGACCATACTCGACTCTCCGGGAGCCGAGAACCTCATTGGAAACGGTGATATGCTCTTCTATGCGGGCGTGGAGATGGAGAGGGTTCAG
This sequence comes from Rikenellaceae bacterium, assembly GCA_022777205.1. GTDB lineage: Bacteria > Bacteroidota > Bacteroidia > Bacteroidales > UBA932 > Cryptobacteroides. The sequence goes on along the minus strand of JALFGP010000059.1, from coordinate 5,327 downwards.
TGTGCATATGTGAGCACCTCTGAAATTGACCGGATTACCAAGTTTATCGAAGCCCAGACCGGCTACAAGGAGTGCTACACCACCCCTTACTATCTGCCTGAGCCTCCATCCGATTCAGAAAGCGGCCAGTCCGGTCCGATTGACATTTCCAAGATTGACGATATGTTTGCCGATGCAGCCCGTCTTGTGGTAAGCTCCCAGAGAGGCTCCACCTCGGATTTGCAGAGGAAACTGGGGCTGGGATATGCCAGGGCAGGCCGCATAATGGATCAGCTCGAAGCCGCCGGTATCGTGGGCCCTCAGGACGGATCCAAACCCAGACAGGTGCTCGTGGCAGATTATGCTGAACTGGAGCCTATCATCACTGCCTTCACAACCCATAACGAATGACCTGGCGCAGCCTCATATCCTTTTCGGCTCTGCTGTTGTCCGGTGCCGGGCTTGTTCTCTCGGCACAGGTGCGTGAGGACACCGTGGATGCTATTCTTCAGTCCGTCAGCAGAGAAGGTGCCTGTACAGATGCCAGGTTCAAAATGGTGCTTGCGACCGTGGAAGAGGTGCCTGTGGAGTACAGCGGAGAAATATTCTATCAGCAGGGCTGCTATAGGGTGGTGGGCAAGGACTTCAGCATATTCTGCAATTCAGATTATATCTGGACTGTGGATGCCGTGGACGGGGAAGTGGTCCGTCAGGATGCGATGCTTATATCGGACATTATTCCGGAGGGGAAAATCAAGGCGGATTACACTCCTGACGGAAGCTGCATCACCGCCATTTCCATATATGCAGAAAAAGGAACAGTTGAGATAACTGTTCCTTCAATGACTTTCATTCCGGAAAAACCGGAGTCTTTTTATACACTCGATGTCAGCAGCCTTCCTCCGAACTACGTGGTCACGGAATTGTAGGCCGGCGAACTGTCACATTTTGACGCAACGCACTGATGCTCCAAAGCTCTTTTTGTCCTGACTTGTGATTTTCAGGTCATTGCTGTTTGCAACAATGATGCGACAAAATGCCTTGTCGTTATTATCCGGGTCTGTGTCGTTGGTCCAGAATGCTGCATATGAACCTGCTCCATAAAAATCCCCCACATATTCCCCGTCTCTTTCATAAATGTTGGCATATCCAGCCGGAATTGCTGAGAAGCGGGTGCTGTTGTTAATGTTGCTTTCAGGCCAATAAGGCCACATCTCCTCATTGTTGAACAGGGCATTCGCCATCAGTTTCCCGGCCACTTCCGGTATATCCTTAAGGATCTTGTCTTCATAAACCTCATCCAGTACCAACTCAAGGAATTGTCTGTCGTCGGGAAGTGCATAGCCTTTAGGACAGGCAGTCTGGGCCTGCTCGTATGTCATATAGGAGCCGAACACATCCAGCATCGCATCACAACTCAAATAGGGGATTCCCACATCTTTCCTGACAAGATTCCTGCTGAGCCAGGTTTTGCCGTTTACTGTGCAGGTGTAATAGGTGATTCCGTCAATCACCTCCGTTGTGCCCGCTTCAATTCCCTGTATGGAGGCATCTGCGCCCACTCCTCCCTTGACTATAGTGACAGGGTATGAACTGGAATAGGTGGTGTAATAGCCGTCTGCAAAGGCATAGGCCGAAACTGTTACTGTGCGTAGCGTATCCTTTGCAAAATTCTTTCTGTCGCAGAATTTGTAGGTGAAGGTCATCTCTCCGGCATCCAGTGTGTCCTTGGTGGTCATATAACCTTCGGTTATGGAATAGGCATAACCTATATTGCCACCTTCCGGATGGGTGATCCTGTTAATCTTGAATGTCACTTCATCCTGTGGCGACACATAGGCTGGTACTCCTTGGATGTTTAGCGAACCGGTGAGCGAAGGCAGGGCAGTATCCTCTTCCTTTTTGCAGGAGGCAGCCAGTATCAACGCACCCAGAGCCGCCACCAACAATGTGAATCTTTTCTTTCCAATCATATATGTCTAATCAGAATTCAACGACCGGTGCTTGTGATGCGCCTTCGGCTGCTTCGAAATAGCCTTTGGTCTTGAATCCGAAGATGCCTGCGATGAGGCTTTTCGGGAAAACCCTTACGGAGGTGTTGTATTCCTTGGCTGTCTGGTTGTAGTTTTTCCTCTCTGTGGCAATTCTGTTTTCTGTACCTTCGAGCTGAGCCTGGAGGTCGCGGAAGTTTTCGTTGGCCTTGAGGTCAGGATAGGCTTCTGAAATGGCCATAAGCCTGCCGAGAGCTGATCCGAGTTCTCCTTGGGCTTTCTGGAAGGCGGCAATGTTTTCTTCGCTCAGGTCATCTGCATTGACAGTCACCTGGGTAGCCTTGGCTCTTGCCGCAATCACCCCTTCCAAAGTGGAGGACTCGTGGGCTGCATACCCTTTCACTGTAGCAACGAGATTAGGTATGAGGTCAGCCCTTCTCTGGTAAACGTTCTCCACCTGAGACCAGGCAGTCTTTACTCCTTCTTCTGATCTAACCAGTGAATTGTAGGCGCTTATTCCCCAAAGCAGGACAACTGCCAATAAGATAATGACGATTGTCGTCACGGAAAGTTTGTTCTTTGACATAGCTTTATGCTTTTATACAACTTGCAAATATGGTGATTTTTTTTCAAACTTTTGAGAATAACTCCAGCTTTTTCTAAATTTGCGCCTCTTTGAACTGAAAAATTGCCCGGTAATATGAAAATTTTACATTTATCCGCCCTGTGCCTGACAGTCCTGACACTTTTGTCCTGCGCCCCGGATTATTCATATATAAAGATAAGCGGCTTTGCCCAGGGAGGCCCCTACACGGTTAAGGCCGACTTGAGAGGCACGTCCCTGACCCCGGAATCCGTGAAAGTATCCATAGATTCCATCTTCAACTCCATAGATCTTTCCGTCTCAGGCTATAACAAATCCTCCCTGCTGACCCGTTTCAATGCCGGAGAAAAGGTGGATGCCGACAGCGTTTTCTGCTCTCTGCTGCGTCTTGGGGACAGATACCTCGGGGAAACATCAGGTGCCGTGGATGTTTGGGCGGCACCTCTTTTCGATGTGTGGGGCTTCGGTTTCACTCCTGACTCCCTTCCTTCCCGGGACCTGATTGAAGCGGCAAAAGTCCAGTCTCTCTTGCGCAAAAAGGTGAATTTCAATGCTATAGCCCAGGGTTACAGTTGTGACCTCATCGCCTCCTGGCTACATTCGAAAGGTGTGCGGAATATGCTCGTGGACGTGGGCGAAATCTACGGCTGCGGCGTGAACCCCGAAGGAAGACGATGGACCATAGGCATAGACAGCCCCGTGGACGGGAACAACACTCCCGGAGCATCCCTGCAATGCATATATGAACTCCCGGAAGGCCCCTGCGGCATAGTGACCTCCGGAAACTACCGCAAATTCTATGTTAAGGACGGGCGCAAGTACGCTCACACATTAGACCCTCGAACCGGCTATCCGGTGACACACAATCTCTTGAGTGCCACCATCATATCCTCCAATCCCAAGTCCCTAACCAACGCCGCAGACGCTGATGCCTACGCAACATACTGTATGGTGGTCGGCCTGGACCAGGCTAAGGATTTCGTAAAATCGGCCCCTTATCTTGAGGCTGTGCTGATTTATGATGAAGACGGACAGATGAAAGTCTGGCGTTCAGATCAGGGCGATAATCTCCAGTGAGCGCAGAAGCAGTCCCGTCATACTTTCAAGCAGCAGCACAGACGGTTCCCATACCAGCCCGGCCAGGGACATCAGCGTGAGAATGAGTGCTCCGGGTATTACAAGCGCAGTGAGCGGAAGGCAGATCAGATTCGTCAGCATAAAACATCCGGGCGTGGATCCGAACCGAAGGCGTGCCAGGGGCCAAGTGCTTGCCTGACAGGAGATTGAAAGTGCTGCGCTTTCCCATATTTTCTTCATCGGGGAATATTTCAACCCTCCTTCGGGATAGAAACTTTTCAGCAGCGGAAACAGATATGCAATTCCGGCCACTGCAAGATAGGACATCTGAAATCCCAGACCCGAAAAATCCCGTGGAGCGATGCAGATATGCAGGACAAAGGAGGCCCACAGCAGATTTCGCAAGTCGGTGCACCTACGGCTCAGTTTCCCGTATTCCCTGAGCAGAACGAAAATCATAGCCCTGCTCACGGATGGAGCCGCACCCACCATAATGCAATAGAAAAGACAGAATCCGACCGATGCCGCCGACCGTATGATCCTGGACGGGGGACTGTTGCCCAAAACTCTGAGTATCAGAGATATGAGTCCATAGACCAGCCCCAGGTGCAGGCCAGACAAAGCGAGGATGTGGGAGGCTCCGCTTTTTCTGAAATTCTGCACTACCTCTGCTGAAAGTCCGCTTTTGTCGCCAAGCAGCAAGGCTTTGACCAGGGCTGTCGTGCCTGAGTTCCGAAATCCCAGCCTGTCGATTGCTTCCGAAAACAGTCTGTAGGCTCCGGAATCCCTTGGCCCTTCCGTCAATATGCCTAGGCCGCTGCAGGCACCTCTGAATATGCACAGACAGCCGCAAAGGCAGATCATACAGAAAAGCAGAAGGGGGGAGATACTCTTGTGGCCTTTCAAAAGCGGAACTGCGGCAAGGCAGCAAAACAGCAGAAACGTTGTACAGTGGAGCAGGGAGCTCGGAACAGGCAGGAAAAGGTATCCTGTGAGACAGCCCAGCAGAAAGCTTGTGCCGAAAATTTCTATTTTCTTGACTTGAACCATATTCCGTTTCCGGACGCACGGAAGAATGAACCGCCGTGAATCCTCATTTATAACCCAAGTCGGCGACAAAAATATGAAATTGGTTCTTTATTGACAAAAGTTTCTTAAATTTGTCGTCCGATTGGCAGAAGGTGCTTAATGCATTGCCAAAAATCAGGCATCGACAATTAAATATTTTTTAACATTATGATAATTCTTGTTCTTAACTGTGGAAGTTCTTCATTGAAGTACCAGCTGCTGGATATGAAGAACGACAATGTCTATGATCTCCTTGCCAAAGGCTTGGTAGAGCGGATTGGAATGGAAATGGGCTGTCTTAAGCATCAGGCTTCCGGCAAGCAGAAGATTGAGCGTGAAATGCCTATAGCTGACCATACTGTCGGAATCAAGGCTGTGCTTGAGGCGCTGCTGGACAAGGAGGTCGGAGTGCTCAATTCCCTTGAAGACATCGAAGCAGTAGGACACAGGGTGGTGCACGGAGGAGAGGAATTCTTCTGCAGCGCACTTGTGACGGACAAAGTTGTGGAAGGCATAAGAAAATGCTGCGAGGTGGCTCCGCTCCACAATCCTGCCAACCTTCTCGGAATCGAGGCCGTGAATGCTGCTCTTCCGTCAGTGCCTCAGGT
>JALFGP010000119.1 GCA_022777205.1 Rikenellaceae bacterium | reverse complement strand
ATTTGTCTATCTTTGTTCATGCTAGGTGTATATTTTTGTTTGGTCACTCTAATATACTGAGAATCAACGAAATAACCAAATATTTCGGGACTCTCAACCTAGCTTTTTTTCATTTAATATTTACTTGCGAAACTTAAACATCTTCATTGCTTGGCAACAGAGCATTTACATAGCGCACGACATTCTCGAAGCAAATGGCATAGCCCTGTATAAACGATTCCGATTTCTGTATTATCAGTCGGTTGATGCCTCTATACTGAACCACTCGCAGCGCTTTACGTCCTAATCTCGCAAATTCATTCAAGTCCCTTGCAAATAACAGGGCACCTAAGTTCGTTATCGAGTAGAGACCATTATCCTGCTTCTTAATGATTCCATCCTCATTTAGATAATGCACTATAGCATCCTTCTCCGCTGGCTGGGGGATATTCAATAAGGTAAAGTATGCATCCACTTGTAGCAGCCTGATGATATCCTCATAAAATTGATCAGTCTTTACACATATATCTTCAAACTGAGCATGTCGCAACTTATCCCATAACTGAGCGCGGAAGACAGGGAACTCATGCAGTTTCTTCGTGTAACTGCCACTACGAATAAAGTCTATCTTCTGGAATGCCACAGGCTCATTGAGTGCCTTGTGTATCCTAATTAACTCCACATGCTTACCATCTATGTCAGTACTATAGAATTCAAAGTCCGCATTTTTAGAAAGAAGATAGCGGAGCCAGTTCTCCAACTCCTGTTCACCTTTCTTTTCAAGTTGAAGACGTACCTTAGTACCAACGATTTCATGCGTAACATCATCCACACCCCATATCATATAGGCATAATCGCGGTCGTTCAAAGTAGCACTATTTGCTAGAGCACTTATGTCCTCACCAATCATTGACGGCTCACAGTTATTATGCTTGAATTCCACCCATCCAGCTTCTTTTGGAAGTTTGCAGAGTTCTTTTACGAGTATGTCAATATTACCAATCATGCTACTTATGTTTATAAACAATTCTTATATTCAACTTTGCTAACCTAACTGTATGGGACTCAATCCTGTTGGGTTCAATCTTTTCTGTTGTTAGTAGAAAAAAAGAGTTGACAGCAGGAACTGACAACCCTTTCGATAAACTTTCGCGCTGGTGATTATTTTGCGCTGACGACGGTGCTGAGTTTTTCGCAGAGGGCGTCGAGGGACTCGAAGAGCTCCTTGGTGATACCCTTGTAGTAAACAGACGGTTTTACGTCTTTTGCCGGGTGGTTCACCTTTTCTTTGAGATTGTTGTAGAGGTCCACCGCCTCGTCGATTATCTTGGCGAGATCTTCGTTGTTCTTGTCAGGATTGAGGGCTGCGAAAAGTGTGCAGTCGTCAATGAATTCTCCCACGAAATACTCGATGTCTTTTTTGATAACTCTCAGATTCATAGTCTGTTTATTTAAGTTTTCCTGATTGATGTCCTCCAATTTGGAGATTTCGGGTGCAAATGTAGCATAAATTCTTGATTTGACAAGCATCCGGACTTGCGGATTGTCAGGATGGAAAGGGGAAAACGGCCTTAAAGGTCAAAGTATGCGCACGGCACTGACCAGATTGTGCATAAGCGGGTAGCTGTCCTCATCCTCTACGAAAACGGATTCGTTGCGTACAAGCTGGGAGGCGTGGATCATTCTGCCATCACCTATATACATTCCCACGTGGGTGATTCTGACAGGCTTTCCTTCCTGAACCTTGCGTCCGAAGAACAGCAGGTCGCCGCTCTGAAGGTTTTCGGCTGTGAATGTGGTCCCGTCTTCCTGAAACACAGTCACAGGAGTGCCGCAATTTGCTATCTGTGAGGCATTTCTCGGAAGATGAACACCGTTCATAAGATAGACAAAACGCACGAGGCCGCTGCAGTCGAAGCCCTTCGGCGACATTCCGCCCCAAAGGTAAGGCACACCCACCCACTGCTTTGCTTCGGCAACGAGAGACTTCCCTGTCGCTTTGCGGGATTTCAGCCACTTGTCATATGGGCAGAGGTCGGACTCAGGTGTCCAGCCCTCTCTTCCGCCGGGGGTGCTCACTTTTATCCAGCCTTTTGCCTTGCCGAGTTTTGCCACAACATCGCCTTTGCAAAGGTCAGAAACAGGGTCGGAGGATTTTTCAGGAGAGCTGTATATCCTTGAAAAAGGAACAGTTACCATCATCCTGTCGGCATTGGACCAAGCCTGTGCACCCTCAGCATCCACTTCCTTCAGGCTTTTCACGGTGCACCAGGCATCATAGGGCTGGTCGCAATGTACCTTAACCCAATAGCTCTGTCTGTCAAGCACTTCCACCACTATCCCCATAAGTTCCTGGGTTTCAAGGGATGCTTCGAAATCAGGGGCAGACCGCAGACAAATTGTCGAAAATTCCACGATTGCGTAAGTTTTGTCCGGTGTGAAATCCCGGGCCGGCAGCAATTGTGCGGGCAACACACATAGCAGCAGCAAAGTTGTTCTCAATTTGTTCATAGCCTTCAAATATAGAAAAAGTATGGCAATTATGGAATGAATTTGCGAAATTTGCCCGGATATGGAAACAAAAGAACAAGATGACAAATGTCCGCTTTTCCCCGGCGGGCGCCGATATAACGCTTATGTGGACTACCTGCGCAGCAAATACGGCTCCCGGTTGCAGAAAGTGGTCATCGATGCGGGATTCACCTGCCCAAACAGGGACGGCAGCGTGGGACGCGGAGGATGCACATTCTGCGACAATGCCGCCTTCCACCCCGCATACAGCTCCGCGGCCAAGGACATACTGACGCAGATTGACGAGGGGCTTGAGTTCCACAGGGGACGCTACCGCAACGCCAATGCCTATCTCGCTTATTTCCAGGCATATTCCAACACCTACGGCAGTCTGGAAAAGCTCAAGCGGGACTATCTCAGGGCTCTGGAGCACCCTTCAGTGGTGGGCATAGTCATAGGCACGAGACCGGATTGCGTGGACGAGGAAAAACTGGATTTCATTGCTGATCTTGCTCAGGGAAAAATACTTGAGGATTGGCACAGGGAAATTGTGCCGGACAAGAAGGTTGAGGGACAGGCGGAGGGGAAGCGGGTCATCAGCTCTCCAGTGGTGATAGTGGAATATGGGATTGAGTCCTGTTATGACGAGACCCTGCGCCGGGTGAACCGGGGACACGACTTTGCCTGCGCAAGGAAGGCTGTTCAGATGACTGCGGAAAGGGGGCTGGAATGTGGGGGCCATTTTATGCTGGGGCTGCCCGGGGAAAGCAGGGAGATGATGCTCGGGGAATGTGAGGCAATCAATTCACTGCCACTTACTTCCGTAAAGTTCCATCAGCTACAGATTGTACGCGGGACGAAGATGCAGAAGGAGTTTGAAGAGCATCCGGAGGAGTTCTGCAGGTTCACTCTGGACGAATATCTGGACTTTTTCACCTCGATGCTGGAAAGGCTCAGACCACAAATCAGCATAGAGAGGTTTGCAGGGGAGATTCCTCCTCGCTTTGTCACTGGAACCCCCTGGGGACTGGTGCGGAATGCGGAACTGGTGCGTATGCTGGAGGCGCGGCTGGAGTCTCTGGACACCTGGCAGGGACGTTATTGCTTTTCTCGGGAATAATACATAACTTTCGTGGATTTTTGGTACTTTCAGGCAAACGATTACGAACACCAGAAACTCAAAAGGAATGAAAGGAAACAACTATGACGTAATCATCATTGGCGGCGGAATAACCGGAGCAGGAACAGCCCGCGACTGCGCAATGCGAGGCCTCAGGACGCTGCTGGTGGAGCGCTATGATTTCACTTCCGGAGCCACCGGACGCAACCACGGACTTCTGCACAGCGGTGCCAGATATGCCGTGACCGACCGGGAAAGTGCCACTGAATGTATTCAGGAGAATATGATCCTGAGGAAAATCGCGGCCCATTGCGTGGAAGAGACAGGAGGCCTGTTCATCACCCTTCCGGAAGACGACCTGAGCTATCAGGCCCTGTTCGCCTCTGCCTGCAAGGCCGCCGGAATCGATGCCGAAATCATTGACCCGAAAGAAGCAATAAGTCTGGAAAAATCGGTCAATCCTTCCATAATAGGTGCAGTGAGGGTGCCAGACGGGGCCGTGGACCCTTTCCGGCTAACAACTGCCAACGTGGTGGATGCCAGAGGCTTCGGGGCCGAGGTCCTCACCTACACTGAGGTGGTGGGCTTCATCAGGGACGGAGAACGGGTGGTGGGAGTTGAACTCCGGGACAATATCACCAAAACCAGGTCACGCAAATACGCCGGAATAGTCATCAACGCCGGAGGCATCTGGGGCCACAGAATCGCAGCGATGGCCGGGGCTACGGTGAATATGTTCCCGGCAAAAGGAGCCCTGCTCATATTCGGCCACAGGGTCAACAATATGGTCATCAACCGTTGCCGCAAACCTTCCGACGCAGACATACTCGTCCCGGGAGACACCATATCCCTTATCGGAACAACCTCAAGCAGAATACCTTACGATGAGATTGACTATATGAAGGTGACTCCGGAGGAGGTGGAGATACTGATGCGTGAGGGCAGGAAGCTGGCACCGTCTCTGGGAACTACCAGAGTGCTCAGGGCCTATGCCGGAGTGCGCCCGCTCGTGGCCTCCGACAATGACCCTTCAGGCAGGAGCATAAGCCGAGGGATAGTGTGCCTGGACCACGAGAAACGGGACGGCATCCCCGGATTCATAACCATAACCGGAGGCAAACTGATGACCTACAGGCTTATGGCTGAGCAGGCCACCGACCTTGCGTGCAGAAAACTCGGAGTCCGCAAATCCTGCGAAACGGCCTCCACCCCTTTGCCGGGCTCGGAGAAAAAGGCCAAGAAGAAGGAAGCCAAAAGGGTTTTCTCAATGCCTGGACTGGGCGGCAAAGCAGCCGTGGGAAGACACGGAGGGAGAAACGGCAGGATTGACAATTCAGACCGCAACGGTGCATCGCTTGTGTGCGAGTGCGAAGAAGTCAGCGTGGGCGAAGTCAAATATGCCCTTCAGGAACTGGACACCCGCAACCTCATCAACCTGCGCCGCCGCACCAGAGTGGGTATGGGCACCTGTCAGGGCGAACTTTGCGCCTGCAGGGCAGCAGGGCTGATGGCCAACGGATGCACCCGGAAAGCGCTGGAAGACCTGGCCGTATTTATGAACGAGAGATGGAAGGGAATGCATCCTGTGGCCTGGGGTGAGACCCTGAGCGAAGCGCAGTTCACCTCCTGGATTTACGAAGGGGTCTGCGGACTCAGCCGTTTCAAGGAAAAGAAGGGAGGGATGAAACTATGAACTTCGACACCATAATAATAGGAGGAGGCTTAAGCGGCCTCACAGCGGGAATAGAACTGCAAAAACGCGGGCAGAAGACCCTTATGATTTCATCCGGACAGTCTGCCCTGCATTTCTTTTCCGGCTCTTTCGAATTCCTCAACACTGAAGAAGATTATCCGGAGGCGCTGAAGAAACTCCCGGCCGGACACCCCTACTCTCTGATGGGGGCGGAAAAGGTCTTGGAAACCGCCTCAAAAGTTCAGGATTTCTTCGCAGGGGCAGGAGTGGTCCTCAATGGCGAGGAAGGACGTAACCATTTCAGAATCACCCCAATAGGAGTGCTCAAACAGGCTTGGCTCACACTTGAGGACTATGCAAGACTGCCCTCCGACAAGTCCCTGCCCTGGAAAAAAGTGACCATTGCCAACATAGAAGGCTTCCTGGATTTCCACCCCGACTTCATTGCTGCGGGACTTGAGGAACTGGGGGCAGAATGTCACTGCCGCAGCATATCCCTGCCGGAACTGGACCGTCTGAGGAACAATCCCAGCGAAATGCGTTCAGCCAACATAGCCAGAGCCTTGACCGGAAGCGTAATCGGCAATCTGGCCAAGAGGCTTTCCGATGTGTCGGCCGGCAGCGATGTAATCCTGTTGCCGGCGGTCCTGGGACTGGATGACCCGCGCCCAGCCCAGTCGTTGAAAGTGCGCACAGACAGACCTATAGAATACATAGCCACCCTCCCTCCTTCAGTGCCGGGAATCAGGACCCAGATGATGCTGAAAAACTTCTACACCCGGCTGGGAGGCACATATCTGCTCGGCGACTCCGTGACAGGAGGCGATTTCGAGGGCCGGAAACTCAAGGGAATCAGGACCTTGAACCATTCCGACAAACTTTTCTGCGCGGATAATTTCATACTCGCAAGCGGCAGTTTCTTCAGCCGGGGATTGCTTTCCACCCCTTCCGGAATATTCGAGCCCGTGTTCGACCTCCAGGTCAACTGCCCGCAGGAGCGCAGAGACTGGACAAGGGAGAATTTCTTTGACCGGCAGCCTTATATGGGATGCGGCGTGGCCACAGACGGGCAATTCAGAGCCTTGCGCAAAGGGGAAAGCATTGAAAATCTGAGGGTTTGCGGTTCTCTGCTGTCCGGCTCGGATGCCATTAATGAGGGTTGCGGTGCAGGAGTGGCCACCATCACGGCTCTCCATATTGCAGAAAGCATAACGGAAGGCAAGTAATTTTAGAAGTTGAAATGGAATACAATACAAGCGAAAACAATTTCGAACAGTGTATGAAATGCACGGTCTGCACCGTGTACTGTCCGATGCTGGCTGTAAATCCGGACTTTCCCGGTCCCAAACAGGCCGGCCCCGACGGGGAGAGGTACCGCCTCAAGGACCCTTCCTTCTATGATGAGGCACTAAAATACTGCCTCAACTGCAAGAGGTGCGAAATCTCCTGCCCTTCCAATGTGAAAATCGGCGACATCATACAGAAAGCCCGTCTGGACTACAGCGCAATCAAGCCCGGACTTAGGGAATTTGCACTTTCCCACACCGATTTGATAGGCACTGCAGCCTCAGTCATTGGGCCTGTGGTGAACGATGTTTTGAAGTTGGGGGCTGTGCAGTACGCGATGGACACTATGATGGGTGTGGACAGGCGCAGGACTTTCCCGGAATACTCAAGAGAAAGGTTCACGCTCTGGTTCAGGCGCAATGCCAGGGCGGCCCAGGAAAAATACAGCAGGTTCGTGACCTATTTCCACGGCTGCTACGCCAATTACAATTATCCTAAACTTGCTCAGGATTTCGTGAAAATCCTCAATGCCCTGGGCTATGGAGTGCATCTGATGGAAAAGGAAAAATGCTGCGGTGTGGCATTGATTTCCAACGGGTTCCGCAAAGATGCCATAAGGGGAGCAAAGACGAATCTGAAGAGCATCAGAGAAGCGGTGGCAAAGTCGGAGCCTGTGCTTGCGACGAGTTCCACCTGCACATTCACCATAAGGGACGAATATCCCCATCTCCTGGGTCTGGACAATTCCGACATAAGGGGTTCGGTGATGATGGCCACCAGATTCATATTCAACCTGATAGACTCGGGCAAGGCTGTGCTTGTGTTCAGAAATGACTATCGCCACCGCATAGCCTACCACACCCCCTGCCATCTTGAGAAACTGGGTTGGAGCATCTATTCGACCTCGCTTTTGAAGATGATACCCGGAGTGGATTTTGTGATGCTCGACTCGCAATGCTGCGGAATTGCCGGCACCTTCGGATTCAAAAAGGAAAATTATCAGTATTCCCAAAAAATCGGCGAAGGCCTGTTCAGGCAAATATCTGAGGCTGAACCGGATATGGTGGCCACGGACTGCGAGACCTGCAAATGGCAGATTGAAATGAGCACGGGATTCAAGGTGGAAAATCCTATATCCATACTTGCCGATGCTCTGGACTTGGAAGCCACCATTGAGGCCAATGCCGCACTTGGAACAGAAGCGGCAGACAAGTAGAAGAACAGACTGACAAGTAGAACGAAGCGGCAGACAAACTTTACTGATACAAATGATTACAAGCGACAAAGAAATGACCCCCTCCCTCAAGTCCAGATTGTCCAAAATCAAGCACCTAGCTCTGGATATGGACGGCACCATATACCTCGGAAGCACACTTTTTCCCTTCACCCTCGATTTTCTCGCGTCTATGAAGGAGAACGGTGTGCGCTACTCCTTCCTCACCAACAATCCCACCAAGTCAGTCGGGGACTATCTGAAGAAGCTGGAGGCTATGGGCATCAAGGCTGACGAGGAGAATATGTACACCACCTCCCTTGCCGCAATCGACTATCTCAAAAGCCATTACCCAGAGGCCAGGAGGCTTTTTCTGCTGGGCACCCCGAGTATGGTGAGCCAGTTTGAAAAGGCGGGGTTCATTTCCTGTGCTGACGACGCGGAGGATGTGCCGGATGCTCTGGTGGTGGCATTTGACCCGACTCTTGTGTATTCGCGTCTGTGCAGGGCAAGCTGGTGGGCTGCGCAGGGCATTCCCTATATCGCAACCAATCCGGACAGGGTCTGCCCTACTGACCAGAAAACCATACTCGTGGATTGCGGTTCCATTTGCAGATGCATAGAGGAGGCCTCGGGAAGAAAGCCTGACGTGACTCTCGGAAAACCGGACCCCAACGTGCTCTACGGGATTATGGACAAGTTCGGATTGAAGGCCGAGGAGATTGCTATGGTGGGCGACCGCATCTACACGGACACGGCAACTGCCCACAATGCAGGGGCTTTCGGAGTGCTGGTGCTTTCCGGAGAGACCACGCTGGAAACGGCCCTTGAGGTCAAACGCAAGGCTGAAACCAGTCCGAATCCGGAGTTTTTCCCTCCCGACCTGATTGTGGAGAATGTGGCGGAACTCGGCCGGCTCATACTCCAGGCACGGTCATAACGCCAAAGCAAAGACCAAAACCTGACCTCATTTGAACAGTGCCCGGCACAATGCAGGCACATCAGCCACCTTGACCAGTTCAATCCCGGGGACTTTCAAATCCGGTGAGGAATACGAAGAAAGGAAGATTTTACGGCAGTTCATTCTTGAGGCTTCAGCTATGCGCCTTTCGATTTGGGACACGGGGCGGATTTCCCCGCTCAGGCCCACTTCTCCTGCAAAGCAGTAGTCGGCTGGTATGGGGAAGTCGATATTGGAGGAAAGTATGGCGGCAATCACAGCCAGGTCGCAGGCAGTTTCGGAAATCTTGAGCCCGCCGGCCATATTCAGAAAGACATCCTTTATGCTCAGCTTGAACCCGGCCCTCTTTTCCAGTACGGCCAGGAGCATATTCAGGCGGCGGGTGTCGTAGCCGGTTGCGGAACGCTGTGGTGTGCCATAGACTGCGGAACTCACAAGTGCCTGGACCTCAATGAGAAATGGACGCGAACCATCCAGATGGGCCCCTACGGTGATGCCGCTCAGATTGTCCGAGTGCATAGGCATCCACAATTCAGAAGGGTTGGGCACCTCCACGAGTCCGGCCCCTGTCATCTTGAAGACTGCGACCTCTGACGTGGACCCGAAACGGTTCTTGACTCCCCTCAGCAGCCTGTACGCTCCCCTGTCGTCGCCCTCGAACTGCAGCACAACGTCCACGATGTGTTCCAGAATCTTAGGACCGGCGATGCTGCCTTCCTTGGTGATGTGGCCTATGAGAATGACAGGGATGCCTGTGTCCTTGGCAAGTTTGAGCAACTGGACTGCAGTTTCTTTGATTTGAGTTACAGAACCCGGCGAAGATTCTATGTTCTGGGAATACATCGTCTGCACTGAATCCACAACAATCAAGTCGGGACGCACCTGATGGGCCTCGGAGATGATGTTTTCCAGAAGGGTTTCGGGATAGATGTAGCAATTGGACAAATCGGCCCCGGGAACCTGAGCGAGCAGTCTTTCAGCCCTGATTTTCACCTGTTTGGCAGATTCCTCTCCGGTCACATACAAGGTCCTGAGGTCCGGACAATGAAGGGGGATCTGGAGAGAGAGCGTGGACTTTCCTATGCCCGGCTCACCTGCCACCAGCACCAGTGCACCTTCCACCAGCCCGCCTCCGAGCACACGGTTCAATTCATTGTTGTTCAATGATATCCGGTCTTCCGAAATGGTCTGGACTTCGGACAGGGGAATGGGTTTGGAGGAAGGTCTCGCTGCAGATGTAGCGGAGGAGGAGCGTTTGCCGGTCGCTACGGTTTCTTCGACCATAGTGTTCCACTCCCCACAGGCGGGACATTTTCCCATCCATTTGGGGCTTTCGTTTCCGCAGGAGGTGCAGAACCAGGCTGTTTTTATCTTGTTCGCCATAATGTTCAATATACAAAAAAAAGATATTGTACCTGTTTGTGGACAATATCTTCCAAGCGTTTCAGCGCTTTGTCTTGAGTGAAATTACTCAGCAACCACAGTACTGTCACATGCAGCACAAGCAGTTGAATCGCAGCAAGCCTTGCAAGAGTCGCAGCACTCGGTGCAAGCAGACTCCTCAGCAGCCTCAGCTTTCTTGCAGCAGTTGTTGCAAGCACAAGAAGAAGCAGCGCAGAGAATTGCTGCAAATGCCATAGCCATAAATACCTTTTTCATAACGAAAAATAACTAATAATTAAACATGACTTCGTGGATGAAGTGCAAAAACACTACATTTTGTCCACAGCCCGCAAAAGTACAAACTATTTTATAAATATCAAGAAGAAATCTTCTTTTTTTATTTTTCCGCCTGGATTTTGTCCAGATTCAGCACTTCCATACCGCTGATTTTGCCATCATCTATATGGAAGCGGAGGGCAGTGCGGACTATGTGGAAACCTTGAAAGCCTGCCGCGCCCGGATTCAGGACCATCATATTGAAGTACTTGTCATACACCACCTTGAGTATATGGGAATGGCCACAGACGAAAATGTCAGGACTGTAGTGCATAATCAGGGAGTAGGCATTACGGTCGTATTTTCCGGGATATCCCCCTATGTGGGTCATCAGCACCTTCATACCTCCGCAGGTGAAAAAGCGGTGCAGAGGATAGTCGTAGCGCAGGTCGTAATTGTCGCAGTTGCCGCAAACTCCCACAAGGGGCTTGAAACGGGCAATCTCGGCTGCGGTGGTGAATCCCCCTCCGAAATCCCCTGCGTGCCAGATTTCATCAACGGGTGCAAGGAATTGCTTCAACGGCTCATCAAATACGCCGTGGGTGTCTGAAATTAATCCTATGTATGCCATAATCAAAGACTTGCATTATAGACAAAGGCTGTTGCAACGACGGCTGCCGTCTCAGTGCGAAGACGGGAGGGACCGAGGTGAACGGGGATATAACCGGCGCTTATTGCTGCACTCACTTCCTCTGCGGAGAAATCACCTTCGGGACCTATCAGAATTGTAATTTCGGGAAGGGTACAGGGGGATGAGCTTGCGGTTTCAGCTGCGGGCCCGGCAAAACCGGAGTCGCAATAGGGCCTGGAGGCAGAGGGAAAGACTATGCGGTCGGCGATGGCTTGCTTGAGTGAAATACGGGGCATCGAGCCGTCTTCGAAACAGCAGGCTATGAATCTGACACCGGCTGAGGAATGAATGCCGTCCGCTTGGGACTCCCTGCCTGACTGAAGAAGGAAGTCCTTGACTGTCAATGCTTCTGAAAGCTGCGGAAGCCTCGCCTTGAGAGACTGCTTCGCTGCAGAAAGAATGATGCGCTGAAGCCTTTCGGGACGTATGCTGCTGCGTTCGGAATGGTCTCCTATGACAGGCACGATACGATCCACGCCCATCTCGACGGCCTTTTCTATGAACCATTCATAGCGTTCCGAATTCTTTGTGGGGCAGACGGCCATAGTGAGGCGGTAGGAATGGTCACCCCAGCCGGGAACGGAGGACTCCGAAACGGCAGTCACTTCCCTTGGGGAAAGCGAAAGTATGCGGCAGTTGTGCAGATTCCCAATTCCGTCGGCTACCTGAATCAAGTCCCCTGTGCGATGTCTGAGGACCTTTGCACAATGGGCGGACTCTTCCGGGCCGAGCTTCAGGATGGACCCGTCAACTGATTCTGCATAAAAGAGTTCCATTACTTTCTGATGATTTCAATGGATGCGTCAAGACCTACTTTTATGATTGAAGAGGCTTTTCCGGTGGCTCCTTTTCCGAAGGCAGGGTCTATGGTAAAGTCCACTGCCTCACGCACTTCACTGCTGATTCCATCGAAATCCTCAGGTGAGGGCTGACCGGAAATATTGGCCGAAGTGGACACGATTGGGCGTCCGAATGCGGAAACCAGCCTTCGGCAGAAGTCGTTCAGAGGCACGCGTATGGCCACGCTTCCGTCTCCAGCAACAGTATTGGCCGCAAGCAGATACTTGTCCGGTGCAGCACCTGACTGGGCCGCCCTTGCGCCGGGATAGACTATGGTCATAGGTTTGTCGTTGACCTCGACCAGTTGCACAGCGATTTCGGGCACTTCCTTTATATAGCGGCAGACCATATCCATATCCGAGGCCAGCAAAACAAGGGATTTGCTGTCCGGACGCTGCTTAATTGCAAAGATTTCCGCAACGGCTTCGGGATTGGTGGCATCGCAGCCCAGCCCCCAGACCGTGTCGGTGGGATAGAGTATCACGCCCCCGTCCCGAAGGACCTGTACCGCTGCCTTTATTACATCTCTTTCCTCCATATCAATTATTTAATATACAATCAGTTATAACCGGATAATGATCCGAGAACGAAGTCTTGGGCGTCTTGTGGGAAACTACTGTCCAACTCTCCGGCACGAAGACATAGTCTATTCTCAGCAAGGGCCAGAATGCGGAAAAAGTGGATCCGAAACCCTGTCCCGCCTCAATGAAACTATCCTTGTCCATACGGCTCACGCGATGGTAGGTGTAGGACATAGGGTTGTCGTTGAAGTCTCCGCACACCACTCCGGAGCAGGGGCTGTTGTCAAAATGGTTGAGCACCGCATCCACCTGTTTCGGCCTGCGGCTGAGACTCTTGCGGTATTTGTTGCCGGTCTCGTGCATAGCCGAAGCGTCACCGGTGAGAGTCTGCCAGATATTGCTGAGGGAAATGGCATAGGACTCGAAATGGCAGTTATATACGCGGAACCTCTGTCCGCAGACTTCATATTCGGTCCACAGGGCGAGATTCCGGCTGTCTTCAAAAAGGATTTTGCCTTTGTCCGAGGCTTTGTGACGGCTCAGTGTCACATTGCCGCTGAAACCCTTGCGGCCCTTGAACAAATAGTACTCAATGTTATAGCCCGGAAGCTTATTCTTTACCAGATGCCTGATGTCGCTAGGGTCGGAGCAGGCAAATTCCTGCAGACAGACCACGTCGGCATTGTTGCGGGAGAGAAATCCGAAGACGGAATCTATTCTCTCCTGGCGGTCTTCAATTTTCCTGTCATAAGCGAAACGGTCTATGTTGCAGGTAATTATGCGTATGCCATTGTCCGAATTGAGCATCTGCACATCGTCCTGTCCGGTCCTGAAGAAACGTCCCACAAGAAAGAATGAGGGCAGGATGGCGACAAGGGGAATGAGTGCAAGAGCGGATTTGTGGCAGGCCGCCCAGATTGCAAGAATGACGTTGATTATGAAAATGGGCAGGAAGAGCAGACCGAAAATGGAGAAGAACCACACCTTTGCCGGATTTACGACCGCACTCAGGTAGGACAGCAGCTGCAGCCCCGCAAATACCAGAGCCACAACTGAATAGGATATTCCCTTTATCCAATGGAACAGCCTGTTCCTTTTCTTCTGCTGCTTTGTCCTGCGGGCCATATCAATACTGGGTGTACATTTTCTGGCCCTTGCGCCAGATCAGAATGAGAATCAGTCCGAAAAGCATTCCTCCAAGATGGGCGAAATGCGCCACACCGTCTCCGCCGGAAAGTCCCATCACCAGTTCAATGGCCGCGAAAATCAGCACAAACCATTTGGCTTTCAAAGATATAGGAGGGAAAATGAGAGTCATAACCGAATCCGGGAAAAGCATTGCATAGCCCAGAAGAAGTCCGTAGATGGCACCGGAAGCCCCGACTGTAGGAGTCATCAGCATACGGCGCATTGATGCTGCGGCTGCCACGGCTGCTGATGCTTCTCCTGTCTGAATGATATTTTGCCAGTAAAGGGTCTGCAACCATTCCACTCCGGTGTGCAGCAGAGCCGCTCCCAGCCCGGTGACCATATAGTAGAGCAGGTATTTTTTCGGCCCCCAAACCCTTTCCAGCACGCTGCCGAACATATAGAGGGTGAACATATTGAAGAAAAGGTGCCCGAATCCCCCGTGCATAAACATATGGGTCACAGGCTGCCACCAGCGGAAAAACGGAGAGGAGGGATAGAAGAGCGCAAAGGTCTCATACATAAAATTCTTTGTGAGGGATGTTATGATGAGAATCAATGTGTTGATTATTATAATATTGCGCGTGACCGGGGGTATGAATCCCAAAAGTCCGCCCGGGGTGTTTCTGAATCTTATCTGCATTTTCGTGAACTGTTAGACCTCAAAACTTTGAATCCAGCTCCGAGGAGTTTATGATATACATTATCCTGCGTCCCGACGAGGTGTATTCGGGATTGCTTGAGGAAAGCAGCGATTCCACAAGGGAGGCTGCCTCGGCCTGGCTTTTCGGACCGTCATAGGAAGAGGCTCCCAGAAGAGCGAACTTGCCTGCCGTCTCGGAAATCAGTACCGTGGAAAGATTGAAGTGTGCATCCTGAAGCAGGAGCAGAAGGTCTCCCACCATAGCCTCGACCTTGGATTCCTCCAGAGGAAAACCGGCCGGCACCGCATTGACCACCACGGTGTCCGAACCGAAGGCGGCTATGTCGAAACCGAAGCCCTTTAGCAGATTTTCGTTTTCCTGGAAGATGGCCAGATTTTCCACTCCCACTCTCACCTGCACCGGAAAGAGCACCGCCTGGGAAAGGGAATCCGATTCCGCAGAAGTGCTTATGAATCTGTCATATAGTATGCGTTCCATAGCCCTGCGGGAATGTATGACCATAATGCCGGTGCGGGAATTTGTGGCTATGTATTTGCCGGAAATGACAAAGTTGCCCCCGGGAGCAGGAGTTCTGGAAGGACTGTCGTCGAAAAGGGCAGAATAGTCCTGGCTCCTGTCGATGTATGATGAATATGGACGGAAGGGCTCCCCGCTGCTGAACCCGGCCTTGTCCCCGGATTGTCCGGAGAATGGCATGGCCTCGTTGGGAAATCCGTCGTTTTCGAAGGGGTTGTAGTCCGAAGGAGCCGGGGATGGCTCCGTGAGCCTTTTGTATTCTTCGAAATTCTGTCCCAGGGAAGGCATCTGCTGGGCCGAGGAGATGTCGAAATCTATGGCCCCGCCGAAGGAATTGCGTCCAAGTGCCTCTCTCACACAGGCATACAGGGTCTGGAAAATCAGGGAGTCGTCCTCAAATTTAACCTCTGCCTTGGTCGGATGTATGTTCACATCGACGCTGTGGGGGTCGGTTTCGAGATAGATGAAATAACTCGGGGTGGTGCCGTCCGGGATTATGTCTTCGTAGGCCTTCATCACCGCCTTGTGCAGATAGGGGCTGCGGAAGAAACGGCCGTTGACGAAAAAGAGCTGGTTGCCGAGGGATTTGCGAGCTTTGTCGGGACGGCCTATGAACCCGGAAATGTTTACCACAGAGGTGTTTATGGAAATATCTACTATTTCGGAAGCGATGGAGGCACCCACTATGTCCTGAATCCGGAACTTCAGGGAAGGCACTGCTTTCAGGACGCAGATTTCCCTGTCGTTGTGGACGAGTTTGAAGGAAATGCCGGGACAGGTCAGGGCCACGTGCTGGAATTCGGTGACTATGTGTTTGAATTCCACGCTGTCGGACTTGAGGAATTTTCTCCTTGCCGGCACATTGTAGAAGAGGTTGCGGACCTGGAAGTTCGAGCCCACGGGGGTGGCGGTTTCGACTGTCCCCTGATGGCAGGAATCCGCAAAATCCACCTGACAGCCCAGCTCGTCACATTCCCGGCGGGTTTTCAGTGAAACTTCTGCAACTGCGGCAATGGAAGCGAGGGCCTCTCCTCGGAATCCGAAGGTGGTAATGCCTTCCAGATCTTCGGCAGTGGAGATTTTGGAGGTGGCGTGTCTTTCGAACGCAAGGACGGCCTGGTCAGGAGACATTCCGCAGCCGTTGTCGATGACCTGGATGAGCGTTCGTCCGGAGTCCTTGATTATGACGCTGATCTGGCTTGAGCCTGCATCTACAGCGTTTTCCATCAGTTCCTTGACAACCGATGCTGGCCTTTGAACCACCTCTCCGGCGGCTATCATATTGGCTATGTTGCTTGGTAGTATCCTGATATCCATTGACTTGGGATTTTGACTGGGCAGGCCGGTGAGCTACTATTTCATTGAGCTCAGCAGCAGAGGATAGTATTTGGCTATCAAATAGATAACCACAAAGGCCAGTATGAGTGAAATCATACCTATGATGCCTGAGGCCCGGCCTGCTTTGCGGGTGCGCTGGTAGTTGCCACCCCGGAAGCTGCCTTTGATGTGTGAGCCGGGTACATAGTTTTTGTCACGGCTGCCGTCCACTGCACCGAATTTCTCTTTGAGGGCCTCCTTTTCAGGATCGTAATATCTTGGCTTGTAGTTGAATACTCTGTGTTCGGGAGTGCCGAAAAAGCCGAAATTGAAAATTCCCATAATCTTATCCTTTTTCCAACCTGCAAAGGTAATCAAATTTATATATTTATGCTATCTTTGCGAACATGGAACCATATGATATCAGAATAGGAAAC
>JALFGP010000071.1 GCA_022777205.1 Rikenellaceae bacterium | reverse complement strand
GGACACAAAATACCATTAGGTTTCAAACAATTTGTACATAATTGCTAATTCCTTCCTCACTGTCAATTTTGGGACTTTGCGGACCTCAAAATCTAGTAATCCGAAAATAATAAGTTGCGTCAGATTTGAATTAGATTTTCGAGGTCAGATTTTCACCCGAAGAAGGAGCATAGCCGTAGCTATGTGACTGATGAGGGAGGAAATATGGACCGAAAAGATTTTCAAAGATGCAGGTTATTTTTTGAGGATTACATAATTCAAGCCGACTTGAAATTCAGCGAAAATGATGAAATTTTGAGCAATTTCGCTGATTTTCTCGGAAGATTTTCATACATTCGCATCAAGAATTTTTGCAGTAGAGCTATGGCGAAACAAACAATAATAGGAAGGGAAAACGAGAAGGAACTCCTCGGACGCATATATCGGTCAAGAAAGTCTGAATTTGTGGCCATCTATGGCAGAAGGAGGGTTGGCAAATCTTATCTTGTCAGCGAATTTTTCAGGGAAAAGATACTGTTTTCTGCAGTTGGTACTTATATTAAGGATGATGATAAGGATTACGAGTCTTATCGCAAATTGCAGTTATCCCACTTTTATGATTCGCTGATACTCGCTGGACTGGACCAGAAGAATCCGGCTCCTGCCAATTGGAGAGAGGCGTTTCTCCTTCTCAGGGTGCTCTTGTCCGGAAAGAAAAACAGGAGAAAAGTGATCTTCATAGATGAACTTCCATGGCTTGCAGGACCACAGTCCTCGGAGTTGATTTCCGAACTGGGCTATTTCTGGAACTCATGGGCTGACAGCCAGAGAAACATTGTACTCATTGTATGCGGATCTGCCACGAGTTGGATGCTGGATAATGTAATCCGGGACTATGGGGGACTGCACGGACGACTGACGGAAAAAATCAAACTATTACCTTTTACTCTGGCAGAGTGCGAACAGTTTTACAAGAGTGAAGGGTTCCATATGTCCAGATATGAGATTGCTCTGAGTTACATGGCATTCGGAGGTGTTCCCTTCTATATGGGTAAACTCCGTAATGACCTTTCTCTGACGGACAACATAGACAGACTGTTCTTTGCGGATGTAAACATACATCAGGAGTTCAAAGATGTTTATGCCGGACTGTACTCAAGCAGGGAGAAATATGTTGAAATCGTCAAGGCTCTCGGCAGCAGATTCTACGGTATGACTCAAACGGAGATGATAGATGCGACCGGATTGAAGAGCGGTGGAACTTTCTCAAAACTTTTGGACAATCTGTATGAATCCGGGATAATACGAAAGTACCCGAGATACGGGAAAGACCGCATTGAGACGGTCTATCAGCTCACAGATTTTTTCTCTTTGTTCTACTTGAGGTTCATTGATGGGATTCAGAACAAAAGCGGGATGTGGCACACCATCAACCGGACCGGAAAATTCTATTCCTGGGCAGGGGAGACATTCGAATTGCTGTGCGTCTCGCACTTGAATCAGCTGAAGGAGGCTCTTCACATTTATTCTGTGGACAATAGCTTCTGCTGGAGCGGGAAAACACAAGATGGGGCGGGTGCACAGATTGACCTAATTCTGGTAAACGATGCTTCAAGGACTGACTATTTGTGTGAAATGAAGTTTTCTGAAAGTATCTTTTCAATCAATTCGGAATACAATCAGAACATCAGGAAGAAAATTATGGCTTTTTCTGAGAGTCCGCAACATAGTAGGACACACTCTATACAGGTTGCCATAGTCGCGTCTTTCGGCATCTCAACAGGAGCAAATTCCGATGTGGTAAATCACACGGTAACACTTGACTCCCTTTTCAAATAATCTTCGTTAATTTGCAGAAGTTTGAGGATTATTAAAGCTATGGCAAAATTGAAAACAGCACTGCCGGCCAGATATGAGGCGGGGAAACTTGAGGCGGGATGCGACGAGGCGGGGAGAGGGCCGCTCGCGGGCGGGGTGTTTGCTGCTGCGGTGATTCTGCCGGAAGACTTCAGCCATCCGCTGTTGAATGACTCAAAGCAGATGAATGAAAGGGACAGGGAAACGCTCAGGGAGATTATCCGGAAGGAAGCGGTGGCCTGGGCTGTGGAGATGGTAAGCGCCGAAGAAATTGACCGCATCAACATACTCAATGCATCAATCACGGGGATGTGGAGGGCGGTGACACGGCTGCAGGTCAGGCCTGAGGCCCTGATTGTGGACGGGAACAAATTCAAGGACCTGGGATTTCTGCCGGAAGCGGCTATTGCACAGGAATATGCGGGAGGACAGCGGCTCTGCGACTGTATGGACCGGTGGAAGGGACTGCCGTGGAATACCTTTGTCAAGGGAGACGGGAGATTTGCTTCCATTGCGGCAGCTTCGGTGCTCGCAAAAACTTACAGGGACGACTATATGCGCTCCCTTGCTAAGGAATATCCCGAATACGGATGGGACAGCAATATGGGTTATCCCACGGCCTCGCACATCGAAGCCATACGCAAATACGGGTTCACTCCTCACCACAGGAGGACCTTCCACGTCAAGGAACTGGAAAACACGCTGTTTTAACCTTCCGGACCTTCAGGCATCAAATATCCCTGGCATCTAATGATACAATCAATGTAATACGATATGAAGAAAATCTTGTTATCGCTGTCTGTAGTGACAGCACTCCTGGCAGGCTCAGCGTTCAGCCTGAAAGCAGACGAAGGAATGTGGCTGCTCCAGCGGCTCGAACAAATGAACGCAAAACAGATGAAGAAGATGGGCTGCAAACTCTCCCCGAAACAGATCTACAACGCCGACGGAATATCCCTCAAAGATGCCATCGTGCAGTTCGGAGGAGGATGCACAGGCGAAATGATTTCCGACGAGGGCCTGCTCATCACCAACCACCACTGCGGTTATTCCTTCATCCAGGCCCTCAGCAGCATTGAGCACAACTACCTCCAGGACGGATTCTGGGCAATGCAGCGCAGCGAGGAACTGCCTTGCGAGGGCCTCACTGTAAAATTCCTGGAAAGCATAAGCGATGTCACAGATGAAATTGCTGCAGCCGAGGCTCTGGCCCGGGAAAGCTACAGGGACAGTGCAGATGTATATGTCCGTATTCAGGATGCCGTAAAGGCAAAGAAGGATGAACTCGTCAGCGCCTCAGAAGAAAAATATCCCAACTGTGAAGCCGAGGTTTTCTCATTCTACAACGACAATATGCAATTGCTCGTAGTGTATAAGGTCTATCGTGATGTCCGTTTTGTCGGAGCGCCGCCTTCCACCATAGGCAAATTCGGAGCTGACACCGACAACTGGATGTGGCCGCGTCACACCTGCGACTTCTCTATGTTCCGTGTCTATGCCGGAGCGGACAACGAACCGGCAGACTACAGTCCGGAAAATAAGCCTCTGCAACCTAAGAACCATTTGAAAATTTCCCTCAAGGGAGTCAGGAGCGGGGACTACACTATGATTATGGGCTATCCAGGGCGCACCAACCGTTTCGGCACCTCTGCGGAATTGCGTCAGATGCTCGCACAGAACGACATCCGCATCGAGGCCCGTACCCTCCGTCAGAACCTTATGATGGAAGATATGCAGGCAGACCCTAAAGTGAAAATCCAGTATGCCAGCAAATACTCCGGTTCATCCAACGGATGGAAAAAATGGAAGGGAATGAAAATAGCCTTCCGCAAACTGGGAGTGATCGAGAGGGCCGAAGAGGAAGAAGCGGCATTTATGGAATGGACAGCAGCCGATCCGGAAAGGACAGAGAAATATGCAAACGCGCTCAGCGACATCCGCACGGCAGTCGAAGGCACGCAAAAGCTTTCCGAAATCTCCACCTGGATTATCGAGACCGTATATATGAGTGAGCTCGCCCGTATGGGAGGTATGGCATCCTCAGGTGCACGCAAAGCCGTCAAGCAAGGACTGGACAGCGCAGCTGTGGTGAAGGCTACCATAGACTTCATCAGGGAACGCGACCCGTACAAGGATTACTCCCTTTCCACCGACAGGAAAATCACGGAAGCAATGCTCCGCCTCTACCACGAAAAGACAGACTCAGCCTACTGGATCATACCGGACTACAGCAAGGACAGCATTTCTGCCTATGTGGACAGGCTCTTTGCCGAAAGCATCTTCACAAGTGCGGAAAAGGCTTATGAAGCCATTGAGAACCAGGGCATCAGTGCAGTTTACTCCGACCCTGCCACCAAACTTTACTCATCAATACTAAGCAAATACCTCAGTTTCGGGGCCTCAGCAGCAGAATACGGCCAACAATTGGCCAAGGGCCGCAAAGCCTGGACTGCGGGCAATCTCGAGTGGAAGAAAGGACAGCCTTCCTACCCGGATGCCAACTTCACTATGAGGCTGACCTACGGCAAGGTTATGGGCTACTCCCCTGCCGATGCAGTGGAATACGACTGGTTCACCACACTGGACGGAGTGATGGAGAAGGACGACCAGACAAGCTGGGAATTTGCTGTGCCTGAAAAACTCAAGCAAATCCACGCTGCAAAAGATTTCGGCCAGTACGCGGACAAGGACGGCAAGGTGCACACCTGCTTCCTCAGCAACAACGACATCACCGGCGGGAACTCAGGTTCCCCTATAATGAATGCCAAGGGCGAACTCATAGGCCTGGCCTTCGACGGCAACTGGGAATCAATGAGTTCCGACATAATGTTCGAGCCGAACCTCCAGAGGTGCATCAATGTGGACATACGCTATGTGCTCCTGATTATAGACAAGTTCGGCGGAGCATCCCACCTGATTGAGGAGATGGACATCGTCCGCTGACATCACAGTTTGCCGGCGAGTTTTTCAGCAAGGGATATGAAGGCGAGGGCCTGGGGTCCGGTTCCGAGTGCGGCCGGTGTTCCTGCGTCCCCGTCTTCTCTTATGCTCTGGACTATAGGAATCTGCCCTAAAAGGTCAAGTCCGTATTTTTCTGCCATCTTGCGGCCGCCGTCCTTTCCGAAAATGTAGTAACGGTTATCAGGGAGTTCCTCCGGAGTGAACCAGGACATATTCTCCACAAGGCCGAAAATAGGCTTGTTTACATTTTCATTGCGGAACATATTCACGCCCTTCTCCACGTCGGCAAGGGCCACATCCTGAGGGGTGCTCACTATGACCGCACCGGACATTGGAATGTCGTGGACCAGACTGATGTGTATGTCACCTGTTCCCGGAGGCATATCTATGAGCAGGAAGTCCAGTTCTCCCCACCGCACTTGCAGAATCATCTGTTTGAGCGCATTGCAGGCCATAGGGCCACGCCATATCAGAGCCTGGTCCGGGCGGGCGAAATAGCCTATGGACATCCACTTCACTCCGTATTTCTCTATAGGCATAATCACATCGCGGGGCTCTTCCCCCGGTTCTGTGGCAGGAATCTGGAAGGACTCAGGCACTGCATCCTCCGTAGCTGTCATCTTAGGTACGGAAGGGCCATAGACATCCGCATCTGCAAGCCCCACCTTGTATCCCAGGCGGGCAAGAGCCACTGCAAGGTTTACAGCCACAGTGGATTTGCCCACTCCGCCCTTGCCTGAAGCAACTCCTATTATGTGTTTCACATTTGCCACTTCCTCAAGCCCCAGGTCCAGACCCGGCTTTTTCTTAGGTTTCGGCTCATCCTTGACCACCGTCAGCACTTCCACATCCGCCCCCTTCGGAAGATTGCGTATGAGGGCTGCTCTTGTGCTGCCTATGAGGTATTCCGCAAGGGGGTCGCGGTGACGGCTGAATGCGAGTGTCACCGAGACTTTCGGCGCTCCTTCCGCATTTGTCGAAACGCTCACTTTGTCCACCATTCCCAGCTCAACTATGCTTTTGTCGGCCTTGGCCGGATGGGTAACCTCCTTAAGGTAAGTCCTTATATCTGAAATAGTTGTCATATCAATCTCACTTATTTAATCCCATTTTTTCTTTCATCTTGCGGAGCAGGTCGAAGGCCTGGAGAGGAGTGATGGAATTGAGGTCCACTGCCTCCAGGTCATCCTTGAGCGAAGACAGCAGCGGGTCCTCCAGCTGGAAGAAACTCAATTGCAGAGAACCGTCTCCCTCCACTCTTCCTTCCTTCACATTGTGGGGCTTTATCTGCTTGGCTGCACTAAACTTTGCGGCTCCGGATTTTCCTTCCCCGCTTTCAAGCGCTGCAAGGGTCTTTTCTGCCGAAACTATCACTTGCGAAGGCATTCCCG
This sequence comes from Rikenellaceae bacterium, assembly GCA_022777205.1. Classification (GTDB taxonomy): domain Bacteria; phylum Bacteroidota; class Bacteroidia; order Bacteroidales; family UBA932; genus Cryptobacteroides. Next base: position 37,269 of record JALFGP010000071.1, on the reverse strand, counting down.
CCATACGAGCAACGTGCAGTCCGAAGCTGTGGGCCACGCCTCCCTCCACCATCTTGCGGAGGAAAATCACCTGCTTGCCCACTTCCTTCACTGCAATGTGGAAATTCTTCACACGGGCGAAGGTCTGCTCCATATCGTTGAGTTCGTGATAGTGGGTGGCGAAAAGGGTCTTTGCCCCCTGACCGTTTTCGTGGATGTACTCCACTATGGCCCTGGCTATGGACATTCCGTCGTAAGTGGAGGTTCCACGGCCGATTTCATCCAGCAGCACCAGGGACCTTGCCGAAATATTATGCAGAATCATAGCCGTCTCCAGCATCTCGACCATAAAGGTGGACTCCCCGCGGGATATGTTGTCCGATGCACCCACCCTGGTGAAAATCTTGTCGAAACGGCCCATAACCACCTTTTCCGCAGGCACGAATGAACCTGTCTGAGCCAGCAGCACTATGAGGGCAGTCTGACGAAGAAGAGCCGATTTTCCTGCCATATTCGGACCGGTGAGGATGATAATCTGCTGCGAGTCAGAGTCCAGATGGACAGTATTGGGCACATATTCCTCGCCCGGCCCCATCATAGTCTCGATGACGGGATGCCTGCCTGAGACTATGTCCAGAGACTTGCCGTCGTTGATCTGTGGACGGCAATAGTTCCTGTCTATGGCAATGCGGGCAAATCCGGCCAGCACATCAATCTTCGCAATCGCACGGCAGTTGTTCTGAATCACCGCCACCTTCTCGCGGATTTTTGCTACGAGATTATTGAATATCTGTGTCTCAAGCACATATATCCTTTCCTCGGCCCCAAGTATCTTCTCCTCATATTCCTTGAGTTCCTTGGTGACATATCTTTCCGCATTCACGAGAGTCTGTTTGCGCACCCAGTCCTCCGGCACCTTGTCCTTATGGACATTGCGGACCTCAAGATAATAGCCGAAAACGGAATTGTAATTGACCTTGAGGGAGGATATGCCGGTGCGCTCGGTTTCTCTGCGCTGGATTTCAAGCAGATAATCCTTGCCGTGACGGGCGATACGGCGGAGTTCATCCAGTTCTTCCGAAACTCCCGGAGCTATCACATCTCCCTTGCCCAGCATAGAGGCAGTATCCGGGTCTATGGTCTTTTCTATGTCATCCAGAAGTTCGCGGCACTCGCAAATGGCCCCGGACAACTTTCGCAAAGCATCGCTGTCACTGCTTTCGCACAACTGTTTTACCGGTCCCAGCTGCGACAGTCCCCGCTTGACCATCAGCACCCCGCGAGGCAGGAGTTTGCCCGCAGAAGCCCTTGAAACTCCCCTTTCGAGGTCGCCTATATCCCCCACAAGTTCCCTCAAAGCATCCAGCCTGTCCGTATGGCTGACGAACCATTCCACCACATCCTGACGCTCCCTGAGTTCTTCCAAATCCATAATCGGAAGGGCCATCCAGTTGCGAAGAAGGCGGGAACCCATAGGGCTGACGGTGCGGTCCATAACATCCACAAGGCTCACCCCGTCCTTGCCCGAGCTTGCGGAGAAAATTTCAAGATTGCGGAAAGTGAACTGGTCCATCCAGACATAGCGGTCGCCGTCAATGCGGGAAATGGAGCAGATATTGCCCAAACCCGCGTGCTGGGTCTGTTCCAGATATATGAGCAAAGCCCCGGCGGAGGTCACTCCAAGCGCGAAATTGTCTATGGCGAAACCCTTTAGCGAATCCACCTTGAGCTGTTTCTTCAGTTTCTCGACCGAATTGTCATAGACGAAGGCCCACTCCTCCAAAGTTGAAATGTAATAGCGGTCTCCTGTCTTTTCCCTTATGCCTTTTTCATATCCTCGGGGAACCAGCAATTCCTTGGGCTTGAATGAGTCCAGAAGGTTCAACACATAGTCCAACTTGCCCTCCGCCACCTGGAAAGTGCCCGTGGAGACATCCAGAAAGGCCGCCCCGCATTTGTCCGCATCAAAACTCAGTCCGGCAATGAAGTTGTTCTCTTTCTGGTCCAGCAGCTGCTCGTTGAAGGCCACTCCCGGGGTGACCACCTCGGTAACTCCCCTCTTTACAATGTTCTTGGTAAGTTTGGGGTCCTCCAGCTGGTCACAGACAGCCACTTTGTAACCCGCACGCACCAGCCTCGGAAGATAACTGTCGAGGGAATGGAAGGGAAAACCGGCCATAGGTACTGAATCCGGAGAGGAGTTGGAACGGCGGGTGAGCACCAGTCCCAATATCTTGCTGGCAAGCACCGCATCATCCCCGTAAGTCTCATAAAAATCCCCACACCGGAACAGCAGCAACGCCTCAGGGTGCTGCGCCTTGACAGTAAAATACTGTTTCATCATCGGTGTGAGACCGGAATTGTCCTTTGCCATTTGTTTCGCGAATTAGTCGGCTAATTTAGTCAGAAATGATGAAATCGGCAAGTCAGGCCCTCACATACTCGGAATAGTAGAAAGTGATTCCTGTGGCGGCATCGCTGCGGGTTTCCGAACGGGAAATCTCCTTCCAGTTTTTCGGGTCGATTGGAGGGAAAAAGGCGTCCGCATCTTCCGCTGTGGCATCGATATGAGTGATATAGAGCCTGTCGGCAATTCCGAGAGCCTCCGCATAGAGCCTTGCCCCTCCTATGATGAAACATTTGTCGGCGTTTTCAGAGGCGAGAGCAAGCGCTGAATCCAGGTCAGGACAGGTCATAGCCTCGAGGCTGGATTTGCCTTCCCTTGTGAAAATCAATCGCCTGGACTCTATTTTGGTGGAAACAATAATATTTTTCCTGCCCGGCAAAGGCATACCCAGGGACTCGAAAGTTCTTCTTCCCATAATGATTGGACAGCCCATAGTCGTGGCCTTGAAATTCTTCAAATCTTCGGGCAGATGCCAAAGCAACTGATTGCCACGTCCTATTGCCCCATCTGCAGCCACTGCAGCTATTATACAAATTTCCATTTCAGTCCTTCTTCTTCCAAATCAACAATAAGCCTCCGGAGAGCAGCACCAGCAGAATAAGGGTAATTGAGCTCGCAAGGGAAATCTTTTCTCCCACCATATAGGACTGGGGTTCAAACCTCATCACGATTTCATATTCCCCCTCAGGAACCATCATACCCCTCAAAGTCCAGTTGGCACGGAAAATTTCAGCCTCGACGGCCTCCTGGGATTTGACAAACCTGCCCCCCACGGTCTCTCCGACCCCGCCCTTCGGTCCTATCCACGCCTTCCATCCCTCCGGATAATAGATTTCGCTGAAAATCACCGGCCTGGTGCCTGACAGTCTGCATTCGTAGTGGAGTTCGTTAGGTTCATAAGAGGTCATTCCTATGTAGTCGCTCTCTGCAAAAGAGGCATCTTCTTCAAATTCAAGATGGCTGAAATCCGGCCCAAGCACGGCCACTGAACTCAAATCAGTGCTTGAGAGGGCTTCAAATTCCGCATTCACAGTCTCTTCCTTGCGGAAAGCATCCACGAACCAGCAGTTGCCGAAGGCATAGCCGTTCACTGCCGGAGCAATGTTCCCGTCAAGTATGACATAGCGCCCGTTGAGCATCGACACCACAGGCAGATATGGCAGTTTCTCCTCGAATTCCCCTATGGTGGCACATTCCCCGGCCGTTTTGTATATCTTATTGATTTCCGGGGATATGTATTTCTCTATAAGGTCCTGATAACGCTGCATCTTGATCGGGCTGTAACCGCCTATGCATTTGTGGCGGAAACTCTGATGGGCATCGTTGAAAGTGTTCACGCTCAAATCCAGCACCCTGAAGGATGGGTCCTCATCGGCGAGAATGTAGTTGTCCACAGGCCTTTCGTTGAACTGCGCCTCCCATTTCTTGGGTGAGATGAAATGGTCTGAATTGAGGTAGCGTTTGCCCACTCCGAAAAGGTCAATCAGGCAAAGCAATGACAGGAAAGCTCCGACTATGTACACCCTGCCCTTTGCCACGAAAGGTTCCTTGGTCCTGTAGCACCATATAAGGGAGACTGCTGCCGCCGCAACCAGAAGCAGGCTGCGCAGGGCATCGTGGCGCAACATAGTCCTGCGGTCCTCCCTGAGCGCTTCCACAAGCATATCCTGAATGCCCCTGTCCGCATCCGAGGTAAAACTGCCGGCCAGGCCCGGGAAGAGAGTGAAAATCAGGCAGAAACCGCCTGTAATCCCCAATGCCCAAAGCACTGCCTTGACGACCTTCTTGTGGTTATACTCCTCCTTTATGATTTTGTCCAGAGTGAGGAAGCCCAGCAATGGAACCGTCACCTGCAGCACGGTCAGGGCCATAGAAACCGTCCTGAACTTGTTGTACATAGGCGCATATTTGAACCAGAGCTCCGTGAACCACATAAAATGACTGCCCCAGGAGAGCAGAATGGCGAGTGCCGTGGCTGTCAATATCCATATTTTGTCCCGGCCCCTGAAAAGGAAGAGTCCGAGCACAAACAGGAAAATGCTTATTGCACCCAGGTACATAGGCCCGGCAGTGAAAGGTTGCGGTCCCCAGTACATAGGCAGAGCCTTCACGGTCTCCTTCACATTCTTTTGTCCTGCCTGACGCAGAAGCTGTTCCGTGGCTCCGTTCTTCAGGCGCGGATCACAGGCCGATGCCTCTCCGTTGAACGCAGGTATGAGCAAGTTGGGCATTTCATTTATGCCGTAGGACCAGGCAGTTGCATATTCCAGATCCAATCCGTCGCCGGCCTTCCCCTCCGCCTTCTCAGCCACAAGTTCCGACCCGCCCCTCATGGTATAGGATGAATATTCATAGGTGGGCAGAAGTTTGTTGGCATTGGTGGCTATGCCTACGCAGCCCACGACCAGCAGCAGTGCCGATGCCGCGAAAAACCGTCCGGTCAGAGCCTTGTCCTTACGGGTAAAGGTCCATATCATCAGAGTGAGAGCCAGCACAAATATGACTATGGCGAGGTAATATGTAATCTGAGGATGGTTGGCCTTAATCTGGAAACTCAGAGCAAGGGCGAAGAGCACGGCTCCAAATATGGTCTGCGGAAGCCATTTGCGGCCTTTGCCCATTGCCGCGCGATAGGTATAGACCACTCCGGCGAGTACCCAGGGGAAATAGGCTATGGCCTGCATCTTGGTGTTGTGGCCCACCTGGATAATCTGCATATTGTAGGAGCAGAAGGCTATGGCTATGGCACCTCCTATGGCCGGAATGATGCCTGCTCCGAAAGAGAGGAAGAGCAGGAAACCTCCGAGAAGCGCAATGAAGAAATAGGTGGCGGGACGTTTTCCCGTGAGCAGGAGATTGTAGAGCCATTTGGTCCAGTCTCCATCATAGTCATCCACGGTGCCAGTGGTGGGCATTCCGGAGAACATTGATCCGGTCCATCGGGTCTTGTCGTCGGGATGGTCCGCATTGTAGGTTACGGCCTCGTTTGCCATTCCCTTCCAGGAAGATATGTCGCCCTGGTTCACGATTTTACCGCTGAGGACCTGAGGTACGAACAAATAGGACAGGAAGAGAAAAAACAGAACTATGCCTGCCGCTATCAGCAGGTTCTTCATTATCGGATTCAGTTTTATATTCATTTGCACTGTCATTCGGGAATCAGTTTCCCTATTCAATATTAGTTGTTGCCATATTCCGTTGCTTTTTCCAGCAGCACCTTGTCGAACAGTTCGGCCATCCGGCGGGTAAGGCGTATGCGGGAAAATGCTTCAATGTCTTCTTCGCTGTCTGAAAGCCTGCCTTGCCGGAACAGGTCCCACAGACGCAGGATTTCGGCCTTCAGATTGGATTCATCATCCCAGTCGAAGGTTTTCCCAGCCTTTGCACCGGTGATTATGCGGCCCATTGCCCCGTCCGGGTCCCCGAAGCCGATTACAGGTCTTCTGGAAGCGAGATATTCGAAAAGTTTGCCGGGAAGTGTGGCCCTGCACTCGGGTTCCTTCCTCAGCGGCAAAATAAGCACTCCTGCGGCACATTGCTCCATAACTGCCGTTTCATGGCTCACATATCCGAGATTTTCAGTCATTCCCTCAAGTCCGGCCCTCTCTATTGAATCCAGAATTTGTATATCGGTCTTACCCACCAGCCTGATTCTGGTACGGGTGCGGAACTCCGGATTTTCCTCAGCGATTTCCCCGAGCACCTTCCAGAGTTTGTCCGGATTGCCGTCGGAAGCAAACACTCCCGTATGCACAATATTGAACAGTTCAGTATTCTCTTCACCATAGTTTTTTTCGGACACATCAAGCTGCTCTATGGCATCGTCCACATCCTGCTGATCGTATCCGTTGGTTACGAGTTCGACAGGCGTAGAGGTCATTTTCCTGAAATCTTCCTGCACCATAGGGGAGACAGAAACGATGAGATTGGCATCGTCCAGCACTTTCTTTTCCAGCTTCTCGTGCATTCTGCGGGTGAAGGCTGTAAGTTTCAAGTGCTTGAAATAGAACATCTTGGTCCACGGGTCACGGAAGTCTACAATCCACGGAATCCCCATATCGAGAGAGACTTTCCTGGCAATCAGATGCATTGAATGGGGCGGACCGGAACTGACTATGAGATCCACCGGATATTCCCTGAGGTATTTCTTGAGATATTTTATGGACGGCAGTATCCACATACAGCGGGGGTCCGGAATGAAGCAGTTTCCCCGGATCCAAAGCATAAGGTTCTGCACGAAACTCTTTTTCTGGGCATTGATAGGGGTGACGACAGCATTGGGGTCGTTGCTGCGGGCAGATTTCTCCTTCTTGCCCGTGAGGCAGCGCATAAGAGAATAAGGCTCGAAAATATGAGTCTTAATTACCTCCACTTCCGAAGGAATTTCAGCTTCAAGTGAAGTGTCAGTGCTGGTAAGTTCCGGATTCTCAGGTGTATAAACCACAGGCTGCCACCCAAGTTCAGGCAGATAACGCGCAAACTTGACCCATCTCTGCACCCCCGATCCCCCGGAAGGCGGCCAATAATATGTAATAATCAAAACCCTTTTCATTCTCCTCAAGTTTCGCAATTCTTATTGAGTCACATAATCACACAGCCACCGGAGCCTTGATGGCCGGCCAGGGGTCGTAGCCTTCGAGTCGGAAGTCTTCGTATTTGAAATCGAAAATATCCTTGACCTCCGGATTCAGGACCATTCGGGGCAGGGCCTTGGGTGTGCGGGACAACTGCTCGGCCACCTGGTCGAAATGGTTCTGGTAGATGTGGGTGTCACCGGTGGTGTGGATGAACTCTCCCGGCTGCAGACCGCAGACCTGGGCTATCATCATAGTCAGGAGGGCATAGGAGGCTATATTGAACGGCACTCCAAGGAAAACGTCCGCACTGCGCTGATAGAGCTGACAGGAAAGCCTGCCTTCAGCCACATAGAACTGAAACAGCGTATGGCAGGGCGGAAGAGCCATTTTGGACACCTCCGCCACATTCCACGCCGAGACTATCATTCTCCTCGAATCAGGATTTCGCTTTATGGTCTGAATCACCTCCGAAAGCTGGTCTATGGTCTTTCCGTCAGGAGTGGGCCAACTGCGCCACTGATGTCCATATACAGGACCCAGGTCTCCGTTCTCATCCGCCCACTCATCCCAGATTGAGACTCCGTGGTCCTTGAGATACTTGATGTTGGTATCCCCCGCAATAAACCAGAGCAGCTCGTAGATAATGGATTTCAGATGCACTTTCTTCGTGGTCAGAAGCGGAAAGCCCTCAGAAAGGTCGAAACGCATCTGGTGTCCGAAGATGCTCTGTGTGCCCACCCCGGTGCGGTCGTATTTCAGCACTCCTGTCTCACGTATCAGTTTCAAAAGGTCGAGATATTGCTTCATAGTTATCTTACTGAGAACGCAAAGATTATAGCCTGTTCGTAAGTTTCATCGGGACGGAGCACAGGTGAAGGATAGTCCGCCTTGTTCGGAGAATCAGGGAAGTTCTGGCACTCCAGGGCCACCCCCTCATAGTCCTCGTAACTGCGTCCGCATTTGCCCACAGGACAACCTGAAAGCCAGTTTCCGGTATAAACCTGCACACCAGGCTGGGTGGTATAGACCTTCAGACAGCGTCCCGACTCCTCGGACCTGAGCTCAGCAGCCTCTTGGAGCTGGCCAGGTTCTCCGCCGTCGATGACCCAGCAGTTGTCATAACCCTTGCCGTATTTCAGGGCCGGAAAATCCGCCTTGATGTCCCTGCCTATAGGTTTCTCCACCACAAAATCCATAGGAGTACCTGCCACCGGCTCTGAATCCCCGAGAGGAATGAGAGTCTCGTCGGTCGGAAGCCATTCGGATGCGTTGAGCCTGAGAAGGTGGTTCAGGACAGTACCGGAACCTTCTCCGTTGAGGTTGAAATAGGCGTGATTGGTCAGATTCACCACCGTAGGCGCATCGGATTTGGCGGTGAGAGTCAGACGTATTTCGTTCTCCTCACTCCACTCGTATCTTGCCACAGCCTTCAATGCACCGGGATAGCCCATTTCTCCGTCTGCGGCATCATAGAGGAACTCCACTCCCCCATTCTCGATGCGGCTTTCCCAAACCTGATTCTGGAAGCCTTCCGGACCTCCGTGAAGATGGTTCGGACCGTTGTTTACCGGCAATTCATAGACTTTGCCGTCCAGTTCGAACTTGCCCCTGGCTATGCGGTTGGCATAACGTCCCGGCACTTTTCCCGCGCAGGGACCATCTGCGAAATAACTTGCAGCCTCCGGATATCCGAGCACCACGTCTGCGAGATTACCTTTCCTGTCCGGCACACAGGCAGCCACAAGGCCCGCACCCACGCTGGAAACCTTGATGCAGGCTCCGGATTCATTTGTCAATGTGTAGAGATAAATTTCCTTTCCGTCTTTGGATTTGCCCCAAAGTTCTTTGGTTATAGTTGCCATATCTTTATTTATTAGTATTCATTCAGTTGCCGAATACAGAGGCCAGCAGTTTCTCTGTAGTGGTGTCTTTGAGCAAAACTATTTTGTCCCTGTTCAGCAGATAGAGCGAAGGAATAGCCCTCACATCATAGAGCAGGTCGTTGCGGATTACCAGATTGGGGTCATATACATTATGCCACGACAATGGGTATTCGCCCATATATCCGTACCATTCCCCGAGGTCCTCGTCTATATATACGTTCACCACGGCCAAATCTCCCGATTTTATCATATCCTCCATTTCAGGCCGGGATTTGAGGGCATCTATGATTTCCTTGCAGGCATTGCAGCCGGGATTCGAGAAAAATAGGATTGTGGTCTCGGCTTTCACTCCATAGAGATGCCCCGTGCGGCCGTTGCGGTCGGAAAAAATGAAATCCGCGGCCCTGGTACCCACCTGATTGAGTCCGCAGCGTCTGACAGTCTCTGCAAAGCCCTGCCTCTGTTCATCGGTAAAGAGGCTTGAAAGCGATTTTTCCTGCACGAAGGCCTGATAAATGTCCTCATTGCGCACGGGCGAATTGGGGTCGTAGAGATATCTGTCCACAAGGGCCACTATGGACTCGAAAACATTGGAGGAAGTGTCTGCCATTTCGCAGGATTCCGCTCTCTGGAAAAGCCTTGAAGCAGCCTTGCGTGCAGTCGGCAGCGGCAAATTGTCCAAAAGGTAGCACCAGGAAGACACCGCCTGTTCCACCTCCCCGGCCGCCACGGAAGCCACAGTCAGGGAATCGCATACGCCTTTGCGGGCCGGATCTGCGAGCTTGTCGAAATAGTGCAACGCAGCGTATTCCATAGCCTCTTCCCTGTCTTCAATCATTGCCGGCACCTGCACCTGGGGGAACGGAAGGGTGGGGGATATATCCGCCTTCTTTGATGTCGTCCTTCCGCCGCAGCCCACAACCGCAAGCACTGCCATTGCGTATATGAGAATCCTCTTCATACAAAAAATCATATCCTGCGAAGTTAAAAACTATTGCCAATCAAATCAAGAAAAATATTATTTCTTTTTCTGACCGCAAAGATTTTCAAAGATGATGCAGGTTATTTTTTGAGGATTACTTATCGAAGATTTCTATATTTGCAAGTTGAATTGGGATGGGAGTCATCCCGGCATTTGAAAGAAAAGATGAAAGCGAATTTGAAAAGACTCGCCCTTGCAGTTTTGCTGACTCTGGTCCATTTGGGAGCAGGGGCGCAGTTCTATTCTGTGGGGGACGACAGGTTCAGCAGGTGGTACAGCATAGAATCGGAAAACTACAAAGTCATCTATCCTCTTGGTTTAGATTCCCTGGCACGGGAATACGCCCGCGAACTTGAAAAGTTCCGCAGACCTGTGGGGCTCACTTCAGGCTACCTTCCTGGTGAAAAAATCAGGGGCAGAATGCCTGTGGTGCTCCACCCGCATAACGCCATCTCAAACGGCTCCGTGGCCTGGGCACCGAAGCGAATGGATGCTTTCACCATTCCCCAGATTTACGGTTCAGAAGCCCATCCCTGGATAACCCAGCTGGCAGTTCACGAATCCCGCCACATCAGCCAGATGCAATTCGGACTGGACAGTACCCAGGGAGTCATCGGCTGGTTCCTCGGCGAAATGTGGAACGGACTCACAGCGGCCATCTACACCGAATCCTCCTTTCTCGAAGGCGATGCTGTGATTGCTGAAACGGAACTCACCCGCTCAGGAAGGGGACGCAAAGCCGATTTCCTCAACTATTATATGGTAAGTTTCGACCAGGGAGACCTCAGGGACTGGGACCAGTGGAGATTCGGGTCACAGAAGAAATATACCCCAGACTGGTATGCCCTCGGCTATCTCACCTACGGGGGAATGCGCTGGCTATATGACAGGGACGATTACACTGATGAATATCTCCACTATGCCGCAAAGCATTTTTTCCGCTTCGACGTGAGGGATGTGATGGCCAAGCGCACCACAGGCAAGAACCTGGTACATTCCTTTCCGGCCATAAGGGACAGCGTTACGGCTGTGTGGCAGAAGGACGCGGAAGTCAGAAAGCCCTATATGCCAATGGAGCAAATCACGGCAGAGCCACGCAAAACCGCCGATTATGAGAATTTTACCATTATCGGGCACTCCCTGTTCAGCATAAAGCACGGATTCAACGACAATTACAAGCTTGTCCGCATAGACCTCAGCGGACATTTCGCAGACACCCTGGGACCTGCCAGACAATTTCCAGAGAAATTCATAAGTTTTTTCAACGGCAACAGCGGCCAACTCTACCCCTCTCCTGACGGAAAGCAGCTCTATTGGAGCGAAGCCACCCCCGATGCCCGCTGGACTGTAAGATATACTTCCGACTTGAGATATTCAAAACCTTTCAGCAAGTCCAAAAAGACACTGCGGCACGGAAACTGGGACTATAACCCAGTGCCATCCCGGGACGGTAAACGCATTGCAGCAGTGGGAGTTAAACCCGAAGGAGGCAGTATGCTCAATATACTTGATTCCGAAAACGGAGCCTTGATGCAATGCCTGGATGCTCCGGATTCGCTGCAGCTGGTGGACCTTGCGTGGATGGATGAAAATATCGTTTGTGCAACCGCCATTTCGGAAAACGGTTTCGGCATATATTGCACCGAACTCGAAAACGGGAATTGGAAAGTATTGCTGAGGCCCACTCCGGTACAGATGAAGGACTTGCAGAGCGACGGGGACAGGCTCCTTTTCACCTCCGACCGTACCGGAGTGAACGAGCTCTACAGTTTCCGGCCTGGGGACGGAAGCATAAGGCAGCTCACATCAACCCGCTATGGAGCAAGTGACTATGTCTTCGACAAAGACCGGAATTATCTGTATTACGCTTCCATGACCCGCAAGGGCAAGATGATATACAGGACTGCGACGGAACATCTCTTCGACAAAGAGGTGGACTGGAACGAAAGATACTCCTGGCCCATTGCCGACAAACTCAGTGAACAGGCCCGCAGAAGAGCCGAAAAAATCTACTCAGACAAGGATTTCATAGCCAGTGAGAGCGCAAGAGCGGACACGATGCAGCTGTCTGAACCGAAACGCTACCGCAAGTTCCCTCAGATGTTCCGCGTACATTCCTGGGCTCCGGTCTATGTGAACCTGCCGGCCCTGATGAACGGGGACTTGGGAGACAATATCTTCGACAACATAAAACTCGGAGCCACAGCCGTAATCCAGAACCAGCTGGGCACATTTTCAGGTATAGCGGGATATTCAGTCCATCCGGACCCATACGACAAGAAGCACTGGAGAAACGGACTGCATCTGAACCTCAAGTACAGCGGGCTCTACCCTGTATTCGAGTTCAATCTGGACTTCAACGACAGGGGGGCAAAACAGGGACAGGTGTCAGCCTACGAACTGCAGCCGGGCAGATTCGGAATCAGCTATTCCGAACTTCGCGACCAGTCTGTGCCCTACATCACGGGCAGCCTGAGTGCCTACATACCTTTCCACTTCTCCTCCGGCGGCTGGTCCAGAGGGCTCACTCCACGCATAAGCTACAGCCTCAGCAACGACTGGAGGGATGCCAACGCCTATATTTTCAGACCATACTCCATTAAGACTTCCACTGGCGAAGTCGTCTTCCCTGAGATTCAGGACGGAAGCAAAATGTATCATTTCTCCGGCAAGCAATCTTCCCTCAAGAATCTCCCCGCCCAGAATCTGAGGGCCAGCCTGAGCTATTACAGCCTGCTCCCGACCACCAATTCAGCCATCTATCCCCGCTGGGGAGGAGGAGTGCAGGCCGGAGTGAACATACCTCTGGGTATGACACACTGGTTCTCCCCTTCCGCCTTCGCCTACGGTTATGCCTATCTTCCGGGAGTGGTGCCGGAACAGGGAGTCAAACTCACGGGAATGTGGCAGGGCAAGATTCCGAGCATAGAAAAGAAGGCCCTTTACGACAGTGCCCCTTTCCGCACCACCGTGGTGGACATACTCCCCCGAGGCCTCCAGGATGCCACACTGCGCAGTGTCCTGACCAACAAGACCGACAATCTGTACAAACTGTCAGCCGACTATTCCATCCCGATTTATGTCGGAGACCGTTCCCTGCTCGCCTCCTGCATCTATATCCGCAGGCTTCAGTTCATCCCTCACATAGACCTCACCCTCTTCAACAAGGCCGACATCCCCAACAACAAACTCAGTGGCCCCGGCTGCCTGATGACCTACGGCTTCGACCTGGCAGTGGATCTGCAGTGCATACTCTGGCTGCTCATCCCCTGCAGCATAGGCATAAGCGTGAATTTCAACGGTGCCCCGGGCTGGAACGGGCTTGCCAATGTCGGGAACCAATTGGGAGTAAACAATATACCTAAATTCTACATCGGACCTGTGTTCAGTTTCGATATGTTTTAATATTACTAACTTTTTTGAAAATGTCAATACAAGCACAAGCAAACGCGATTTGTCCAAAATGCGGACAGTCCCATATTATTCCGATTTACAAAAGCATCAACACTGCTGAAAATCCCGAACTCAAGGCCAAAGTGCGGGACGGGTCCCTCTTCCTCTGGGAATGTCCCCATTGCGGAGGGGTGAATCTCGCAAAATACGAAGTGCTTTACCACGATCCAGAGCGCAAACTTATGTTCTGGATGGTGCCGGGGAATGATTTCTCCGAGTCGCAGATGACCGCCATCACCAACCACACCAAGGCCATGGGAGGCTACAAGTTGAGGCTTGTGAAAGATATGGGCGAGCTGATGGAAAAGGTACTGATAGACGATGCAGGGCTGGACGACGCCGTGATTGAATTATGCAAATGGGTCACTCTCAACGAATTGAAACAAAAGGACGCCAGTCTTGCCGCAAAATTGCGTTTCTACCGTCTTGAGGGGGAAGGAGAGGCCCGCAATATAGTTTTCAGTTTTGCCAAAGGAGGCCAGATGGTCGGAATGAAGGTGGGCTGGAACGTCTATGAAGATTGCGAAGGCATATTGACAAGAAACCCCGGCATCCTTCCGGGCCAGGGTTTCGTTCATATTGATGATGAGTGGATTAACTCCTGCATCAGATAATTTCCGCAAGAGATAACCGCGGATTTCAGGCTTCGAGTCTGCGTGCACCGTCGCTGATTACCACGTCGATGACTATAGGCTCGTGGCCGTATTTCTCCGCAAACTTGGCCTTTGCTGTGGCTATGAATGAATCGTAGAGTTCAGCCTTGACGAGGTTGATGGTACATCCTCCGAAGCCGCCGCCCATAATTCTGGAACCGGAAACCCCACATTCCTTTGCCACGGTTGCAAGGAAGTCGAGTTCTTCGCAGGAAACTTCATAATCCTTTGACATACCCCAGTGGGTTTCGTACATACGTGCTCCGACGGTCTCATAGTCTCCGGCCTTGAGTGCGTCACAAACGTCCAGAACCCTTTGCTCCTCTCCGATGACATAGCGCGCTCTCATATAGTCCTCCTCGGAAATCTGATCTTTGATGGCCTCAAGCTGGTCCATAGTGGCTCCCCTGAGGAATTCCTGTCCCAAAACCTTTGCCACCCTTTCGCAGGATGCACGGCGGTCGTTATAAGGTGAACCCACGAGTTCGTGCTTTACGCAGGAGTTGAGCAGAACGAGTTTGTAGCCGTACTGTGCAGGGTCGAAAGGAAAATATTCAAATTCCATAGAACGGCAGTCGAGCCTCATAAGATTGCCCTTTTTGCCGAATACGGAAGCGAACTGGTCCATAATACCGCAGTTCACACCGCAGTAGTTGTGCTCGGTGCTCTGTCCTATTCTTGCTAATTCGAATTTGTCTATTCCGTTGCCGAAAAGCTCGTTGAGAGCGAAAGCAAAAGCACTTTCAAGCGCTGCGGAAGAAGACATACCGGCTCCGAGAGGAACGTCTCCGGAGAAAACCGTGTCGAAACCTCCCACTTTGCCGCCTCTCTTCTCGGTTTCGCGGCAAACTCCGAAAATATATCTTGCCCAAGACTGTGAAGGAGCATCTTCTTCCTTGAGTCCGAATTCGCAATATTCGTCGAGGTCCAATGCAAATGCCCTCACCTTGTCAGTGCCGTTGAGTCTGATTTCTGCCACCATACCCTTGTCGATGGCACCCGGGAACACGAAACCGCCGTTATAGTCAGTGTGTTCACCGATAAGATTGATTCGGCCCGCAGATGCGAACCACTCGCCTTCTCCCCCGAAGAGAGTTGCAAATTTGTTGCTGATTGCCTGTTTGTCCATTGTTTGATATTGTTAGTGTTAATTATATGCAGATGGGTTTATCCATATCCCGCCAAAGTTAGCAAATTTTTTAATATCTCATCGGGGAAAGATGCATCAATATGGGCAGATGGTCGCTGACTCCCCCGATATAACGCGGACCGGAGTAGGTGCGGAATGGTTTTTCGCCTGTGTGTGCATTGTCTCTGACAAGCAGGAAGGGCGGATAGAGAATTTGCATATTGCCGGAATCGGGACTCACGTCGTTGGTAATGGGGGCTGGCTCATAGCCGGACGAAAGGAGAAAATGATCTATGAGTTCCCATTTGCCCTGATATTTTATGGTACCAAGACCGTTTTTGTGCAAAGGCAGAGCGAGATTTTCCATTATCCCGTCCAGAACGGCAAATTGAGGGGCATCAGGCAGGTCGTTGAAATCACCCATACACACTATAGGACCTGTGCCGGTTCGGGCAAGAGAGTCGCAGATGCGGGCCATTTCAGCCATCACTGCAAAGCGCCTGCCTTCCGATGCCTTTGCCCCACCGAACTTGGACGGATGATGATTCACCATAATGTGGAATGTCCGTCCCCTATGGTTCCTGAAAGTTGCAAGCAGCATATTCCTGGTCGGGAGCACCTGCCCGGAACTGTCCCTCACAGTCCGGCTTTCCGAATGTAACAGTTCGAGTGAATCCCTGCGGTATATCAGAGCCACATCTATGCCTCTGCGGTCAGGCGAATCATAATGTATGCAGGAATAACCGCACTTTGCCAGCACATCGCAATAAATAAGGCTGTTCACAACCTTGCGGTTTTCCACCTCCGCAAAGCCGACCACTTCCGGAGGTTGTCCGTCAGAACAGCATCCTGCAGCCCAGAGTATGGTCTTGGCTATCATATTCCGCTTTTTCTCAAATCTTGCCCGGGTCCAATGGCGGCTTCCGAAGGAGGAAAATTCGGAATCGGAAGTGGATGTCCCGTCATCGTGAGTGTCGAAGAAGTTTTCCAGGTTCCAGAACATTATGTCCTGGGCTTGGAGGGGAATCAGATGTATCAGAGTGACAAGGGCGGTTGTGAATATGTTTTTCAGTTCCATAATCCGTATTTTTTCAACCCCGCAATATCGGCATTATCCCCCTGATTCATTGATGAAAAAAGAAAAACATTTGCTATTTTTGCGTTCCAATTGTAAAAAAAAGAAAAAATGTCACTTAAATGCGGTATAGTAGGGCTTCCGAACGTCGGTAAATCCACTCTTTTCAATTGCATCAGTTCGGGCAAGGCCCAAAGCGCCAATTTTCCATTCTGTACAATAGATCCCAATATAGGTTCCACCATAGTGCCTGACAAGAGGCTGGATGCCCTGAATGAACTCTGTCATCCGAAGTCTCTGGTGCCCGCGACAGTTGAAATCGTGGACATCGCAGGACTCGTCAAAGGTGCCAGCAAGGGAGAAGGACTCGGCAACCAGTTTCTCGCAAATATCAGGGAGACTGATGCCATCCTGCACGTTCTCAGATGTTTTGACGACCCGAACATAGTTCACGTGGACGGAAGTGTGGACCCGGTGAGGGACAAGGAGGTGATTGACCTGGAACTCCAGATCAAGGATTTGGAGACGGTGGAAAACAGGCTTGCCAAAGTCAGCAAGCAGGCACAGGTGGGCGACAAGAACGCGAAGAAGCTTCTGGACATACTCCTGCGTTACAAGGATGCTCTGGAGAGCGGGAAGAACTGCCGCAGCGTGAAAATGGATTCTCCGGAGGACATCGCCCTTGGAAAAGAGCTTTTCCTGCTTACGGACAAGCCTGTGATGTATGTCTGCAATGTGGACGAGGCTTCTGCAAAGGACGGAAACAGATATGTGGATGCGGTACGGGAGGCCGTGAAGGACGAGGAAGCCGAAATACTTGTGATTTCAGCCAAGATTGAATCGGACATTGCCGAGATGGAGACTTTCGAGGAGAGGCAGATGTTTCTCGAGGAACTCGGTCTGGAGGAATCCGGATGTGTAAGACTCATACAATCAGCCTATTCCCTGCTGAATCTGCGCACATTCTTCACCGCCGGAGCTGATGAGGTGAGGGCCTGGACCATTCACGTGGGAGATAAGGCTCCAAAGGCCGCCGGGGTAATCCACACGGATTTCGAGAAAGGATTCATAAGGGCAGAGGTGATAAAGTACAACGACTTCATTACTCTAAAGTCCGAGGCAGCCTGCCGTGCTGCGGGCAAACTCGGAGTGGAAGGCAAGGAGTACGTCGTGCAGGACGGAGACATTATGCACTTCCTGTTCAACGTCTGATAATAGCCACCCGCATTTATGGAGGGGGTAACGTGCCAATAAAAATAATGGGGATGAGCAAGCAATTGTTCATCCCCATTATTTAATTATATCAAATCCTAATAGAATCTTGCCCTGTTGTCAGTAACAACCCCGTCAGTCATAGATGCCATAAGCATCTGGGAAAGATACTGGTTCATCTGAGCTGTCTTGTTGGCAGCGTCATCCTCAGTGTAGTGCGCTCCGGTCTCTTTGCCGGTAACCTTGAACACATAGATTCCGAAACTGCCCTTGACAGGAGCGGAAATCACACCTTCCTCAGCAGAAGTGACTGCACCTATGAATGCAGGATCCAGACCCTGAGAAGTGAGGGATGAGAAGGTGATGCCTTCCTTAGTGCTGACAGTGGTTCCGAGAGCCTCTGCAATGGCAGACATATCGCTCAAACCGGCAATCTTTCCGGCCACCTCGGCTGCCTTGACATCTCCAATCTTCTGGGAATAAAGGATTTCCCTGATGGTAGAGGAAACTTCGCTGACATCCTTGTAGCCTTCCTTGTTGATACCCTTGAGCACTGCCACAACAAAGTAGTCCTTATTGATATCGAAGATTTCTGAAACATCACCCTTCTTTGCCTCGTAAGCCCAGCGGGTGATTTCCTTGGCATTCTCAAGAGAACCTATCCTTGAAGCACCTTCCAGAAGGTTTGCAGAGTGGGCATAAACTGACTGTGAGTCCACAGCTGCACGGAAATCCTTGTAGCTGTTTCCTGCCTGATTTGCAAAATCCCTTGCCCTTGAGTAAATCTCATTGACGGTAGCCTTGCCTGCCACAGACTCTTTCTTGAGCACTGCAACCTGCTTCTTCACAACGCCCTCCTCCTTCTTCGTGTCGAGAATGCGTACCACATAGAAATCTGTTCCGTGGGCAAGTACGCCTGAAATGTTCTTTCCGCCATTATTGAAAACAAACTCATCCACTTCAGGAGCTATTGACTTCAACTCACCCTCCTTGTAGTATTTTTCGTCGAATGAGCAGTAGTTGGCACTCAGGAAGGACTTCACATTGCTTGTATTGGCAAAATCCTCGACCAATGAAGCGATCTCATTGTTTGCCTCTGCAATATCCTCAGCAGAAGGAAGAATGTCGTAAACCACATACTCGATGTCACGGCTGGCCTTGCGGGTAAGCAAATCCTTATATGCCGCAACTTTCTTGTGAGACTTGTACCAAGCCTTGATTTCATCATCGCTGACCTGCACTGTGGTATCTTTTGCGAAACCGAAAGGCACCATCACGAACTCTGCATTCACCGAATTGTTGTTGTCGGCAATTTCCTTGCGCAAATCAAGTTCGTTGGTGATATTGGATGCGGAGAAAAGGGAGAAATACTTGGAATAGTACTGCTGTGAAATCGCAGCATTGCAGAGATAGTTGAGAAGTTCCTTGTATCTTCCGGTCTGGTCAGCACGGCAATAATCGACGAAATTGAGGAAAGCCTCACGGTTGAAACCGTTCTCGTCAGAGAACATCTGTGCGATTACAGGTGAGATATTGTCGCCTGAAATGAGGTCAAGAGCCTCCTGATCACCTACATAGATACCTGCACTCTCAGCATTCGGAATAAAATAATACTTGTCGAAAAGTTCCTTCCAGGCCTCATCCCTGACATAGGACTGAGCCTGCTCTGAATTTGCCTGGAAACCGAGGAGTTCCATAACGTCCTTGGTCTTTTCCACATCTTTCTGGTAATCTGTGTAAGAGATTGATTTACCGTCAATTTCACCCACATCGTATTTTGACGACATAGATGAAGCCACGTTCTGAAGCGTGGTCGGGTCGATGATGAACGAAAGCAGCGCCACTGCAATGAGCACTGTAATAAGCACACCGAACTTCACGCGAATAGTTTCGAGAACTGCCATAATTGTTATCTTAATTTTAGTTATTATCCGTTTGTTCCCTCGTTGGGATATGGGGTGCGAAGGTAGTAATTTTTCCTCAAAAAGCACTAACTTTTCCTCTCTAATTGCTATTTATGTCTGAAAGGAATTGCTATTTGCGCCTGAAAGGGCCTATGAAATTGACAGAATCTATGTTCACCGCAGTACTGTCCTGCACCACAACTCCATAACTGTTTACAGGATTGAAAAGTTTGTAATCCCTGGCTCTCTGGTCAGATTCCATACCGTAACCCTGCATAAATCCGTCCGGAGAATATATCCTCACATAGCAGTCAGTGTAGATTTTTTCATTCTGACGGTCCCAATACAGAGTGTCGGTGAGCATCACTTCCTTCTTTATGAGGTTTTTCACCACAACATTGCCGAATGCAGACCAGGTCTCCCTGCCGTCCTTATATTTTTCGTGTCTTGCATTGTCGGCAGTGATGGAAGTCTCAAGCAAGCCCCCTTCTACATAACCGTAAACGGATACCCCACCGGGAAAAAGCTGGACTGAAAGGCTGTCATTTTCATACCTTTCCATCCTCGGAGCCTCCATCCGGTTCTGAATCTGTCCGTTCTCAGTCTGAACACTAACAAGGTCGTCAGCAGTCTGGACAGGCAGATTGCTTATATCCTTCGCATCCTCCTGCTTGAGATTTCCCCCGCAGGAATAAACGACGAAAGCAACCGCCGCAGCGGTTGCCATTCTCTTGATTATGTTCAGAATCCTTTTCAAATCAGTTCTGGGTTCTTACGGTGGTCACGGCAGTCATACCTCCGCAATTTACCGTATAGGACTGTCCGTCAAGCACATTGTACATAAAAGCTTCAGACTTCTGAGGATAGTATTTTGCATACTGTGCAATCATACTGTTAGCCTCCTCCGCAAGTGAAGCATCTGCATTCTTTGCCTTAACCATATAATCCACAGCAACCCAGTATGGTGCCCTGGATTCGATTTCATTACCCTTGCAAACCTGTGAACCCCAGATGGTTCCGATGAGCATATAGGATTTTCCAGCAAGAGTTTCATCCATTTCTGCCGCTTTCTTCGCTGATGCAAAAGCTTTTGAAGAGAGTCCGTTTTTGTAGCAGTAGGTTGCAAGTTCATAATAATATGAAGCATCCACCTTGTCATCGGATTCAGGATATTCGATGGCATCCCCCATATATTTCACAGCCTCATCCACATTACCCTTTGAAGAATAGAGTTTGAAGAGGAAATATGCTGACTGGTAGGAAGGCTCAAGCCTGTGCATATTGTTTACCGCCTGGAGGAAGAGATCTGTATCCACTCCGCCTTCAGTCTTGCTGAGCATATTCACAATGGTCTTGGAAAGTGCCAGGTCGTCCATTGCAGCCTCAAGTCTCGGAGTAAACAAGGCAACGAGAGACTCCACTGAAGCAACCTTGCTCTGAATGAAGATATTTTCCACGGTTTCAGTCACATTTGCAAGGTCTTCCTTATCCTTGTCTGTCTTGCAAGGGGTATTCTCAAGGTTGGAAATGGCTTTCTCATAGACATCGATTATCTTTTCTTCGTCCATAGTTCCAGCCTTGTAGAGTTCAACCGCAGACTGGAGTTGGAAAATATAAAGGCTTGGCTTGGTTTGCAGACCGTTCCTGCCGACAATGTCGGAAATGCCTTCAAAGAGAGCCTTATCATCGTCCTTCACATAATTTACGAGGTCCAAACCCTTGTTGTTCAGGGCAGTGACAGCATATTTAGGATAATACTCAGCCCTAAGGTCGTGAATTTTGAGCAGAGAGTCCACAAGAGCCTCCTTATAAATGGCATTCTTCGCATTCTTGGAAATCAGACGACGGATAAGTGTTGTTCCGTCGATGAGCATATTCTGATTTGCGGTAGGAGGGCAAATGCTGTATGCCTTACGCCAATTCGGAAGTGCGTCATCATAATTCTTCTGCTTGTAGTACTCCTTGTAATAGGAAAGATACTTTATGCAGTTTGCACTGTCGGCACCATATTTACCCTGAGCCGACAAAGTGGCTCCCGACCCTCCGATCAGGACTGCCAAAAGAATGAGCAATACTTTTTTCATATCTATAATTTTTAATTTATTTCAGATTATGACAATGGCTTAGTTGTAACGAGGTTTCTGGAACCATATATCGTGGATATTGAAACCTATGCAGATTTTGAAATAGGTTTCCGAGGTCAATCTGGCACTCCTTTCCCCAGCCGTCACCAATTTGTTGTTACCTCTGCGTCCTATGTCCATCCCGACCGTAATGCCGTTGTACCATCTGAAGACAGGCAATGTCATACCAAAAGTCAGACCATAGGAATCCACCCTTGCCCCGTTCATCCTCATATAATCCTGCTCATAATATATTCCTCCCCTGTAGGTACAACGCCGGAAATAATATCTTATGTCGTTTCTGCCGGGCACGATTTCAAAACCTGCACGGAAGGACTGGGATACTGATGAAGTGAAAATGGTCCCGTCTGATGAAGCGGAAAAGCCTCTGTTTTTCTCAAAATTGGAATTTCTCCAATCGGAACGGAGATAGTTGAATTCCACGGCCCATCTGTCGTCTCCCTTGAAAGAGATACCCACTCCTATCTCGTCTGCTATCCTCGGACGGTTAAGCTTGTCCATAGTGGCCAGGGTATCTGTCCAGGTCATTGTTTTCAGGGTGTCAACTATACTGGACTGGCTTGCATAGGCAAAGTGATTGGAATAACCCCTCATATCCGTACCGAGTCTGTAAGTTGCTCCAACTATCATTGAAACCTTTGAAGCCAGTTTCTGTTCATACTGCACTCCGAATTTGCCGGTGTAGGCACTGATATTCATCCGGCTTCCGTAATTTATTGACCTATAACTTGAATTGGAGAAAGTCTCGTTGGAAATCCTGTCTATATTTCCGAAATAATAGATGAACTGTGCCCCCACGGAAAATCTTTTCCAGAAAGTAGCTCCTGCACCGACATACAATTGATAGAGGCTTCCGTCCCCGTAAGAATCGTAGGTGATGTTGCCTGTGTGGGCAATGATTTCCTCATCGGTTTCCTTGCGGCTGAAACTATATCCCACATCACTGAACGGCGCAAGTCCGACCATAAACGCGGAAGACCTCCAAATCGGGAAGGAAAAGACTATATTGTTGACATTGAAAGTGTTTTTCGCATCCATTCCGCTGCCCTGGGCATAGATTACATTGTTTTCATACATTCCCAAGTCACACATAAAGGCCAAGGTGTCCCTTGCAGGAATGGCAGCAGGATTGGTGGTGTTGATAAAACGGTTGTTACGGGAAGCAATGCCTACTCCTCCCATAGTCTGAGTATGTGCAGTGCCCTCTTTGGCTATACCTCCGAGACCGTATATAGAATATGGGGAATATGCACCGTAACTTCCGGTCGTCTCCGTCTGAGCAAAGAGTGCCAAGCACACGAAAAGAGCGGAAATGGCCGTGAGAAGTTTTCTTACGATACCGTTTCTATTGTCTATCATCATATCTGACTGCTATTAACGACAACCCCATAAGCACAAGGTTGCAAACTACAAAGATAGAGTTTTTCATTCTTTTTGCGAAATAATTCGCATCTCCACCCGTAAAAATCACCATATTTTCGGGATATCTCTCGATATAGCCCTTGATTTCATACTCCATGCCCAACACAACGCCGGAGGAAATGGAGGATGGGATACTGTCTCCCATATCCTGAAAAACATCAGGAGTATCAAGTAGAGGAAGAGTCTTGGAATAACGGTTAACCGACTTGAAACGGGTTCTGCAGCCCAGGGAAATATTTCCACCATCATAATTGCCTTCCTTGTCGAGAAAGTCCACGGTCATCATAGTTCCGAAATCGAAAATCGTGCAACCGCGTCCCTTGAAAAGGTGACGGCAGGCAACTGCGGAGGAGGCACGGTCCGGAGTCAGACACTCTGAAGGAAGCGACAATTCGGATAAAATCTCCGTGTGGACCGGATCTATGAGAAGCAGACGGTCGCAAAGTTTGCGGAGTCTTGCAATGTTCTGTTCAGTGATTTCGGAAACACTGCATATTACCATTATTTCCGGTCTGTTCCTTTTGACCAGACCTGCTATGAAATCATAAGTCCTTTCTCCCTGGTATCTGAAAGTCTTGCCAAGGGTGATTCCGTCAACCCAAGCCGCTTTCAGAGCGGTATAACCCACATCGACCAATAGATTTGCCATATTAGCGTTTTTGCATACGGGGCGTAAAATTACAAATAATTCATCATTTTCCCAATTTCCCCAGGAGGGCATAGGCCTTGTCCAGGCTTTCAACCTTTCTGTTCACAAGCCTGAGACGGTTGTCATTCTGCTTGAGTTCAAAATCGTGATTTTTGTTAAGACTTTCTATAACAGATTGAAATACAGGGGATTTATAATATTGGGACATAGGATTGTTTATAAAGAAAAGTATCATTATTCCGTTTTTGATAATGATTTTCTCAAATCCGAGTTTCTCTCCCCTGTGTCTTATTCTCACAATCATAAGCAAAGCCGCAAGTTCCTCAGGTATTGGTCCGAAACGGTCTTCAAGACGGGATTTGACAGTCTCGATTTCAGAGTCTGAACCAAGAGAGTCCAATTCTTTGTAGATGCGTATCTTTTCCGCTGAAAGACTTATATAGGAATCCGGAATTAGAGCCAACTGGTCAGTCTCGATGGTGCAATCAGAAACATAAGAGCCTTTGATATTTCCGGAAGTGAGTCCTGTCTCCACTCCCAATTCTTCCATTGCCTCCGACAGTATTTTCTGATAGGTTTCAAAACCCATATCGGTGATGAATCCGCTCTGTTCGGCTCCCAGAAGGTTTCCGGCACCCCTGATGTCCAGGTCCTGCATAGCTATGTTGAATCCGCTGCCCAGGTCGGAAAAGGCTTCTATGGCCTTCAGACGCCTTCTTGCATCCTCTGTTATGGACACGAGAGGTGGCACGATTAGGTAGCAGAATGCTCTGCGGTTCGAACGCCCTACCCTGCCCCTCAGCTGATGCAAATCGCTAAGGCCTATGTTCTGAGCCTGGTTGATAATGATGGTATTGGCATTCGGGATATCCAGTCCGTTCTCTATGATGGTGGTACAAAGAAGAAGGTCGTAGTCTCCGGACATAAAATCCAGAATTTTGTCTTCCAGTTGCTTGGATTCCATCTGTCCGTGGGCTATGCAGATTTTCATATCGGGCACGAGGCGGTACAGAATATCATAAATGGACTGCAGTTCCTCCACCCTGTTGTGAAGGAAAAATATCTGTCCTCCCCTGTTGAGCTCGTAGTTTATGATTTTTCGAATTTCATCCGGGTCGAAAAGCATAATCTCAGTCTGGACAGGTATGCGGTTAGGCGGAGGTGTGGATATTATGGACAAGTCACGGGCTCCGAGAAGCGAAAATTGCAGAGTCCTCGGTATAGGTGTAGCAGTAAGGGTCAGAGTGTCCACGGATTCCTTGAGCTGACGCAATTTCTCCTTTGCGCCCACACCGAATTTCTGCTCCTCATCGATTATCAGCAGCCCAAGGTCCCTGAATTCGAAACCTGCACCGAGTATCTTGTGAGTACCTATCAGAATGTCTATGGCCCCGCTCTTGAGTTTCTTCTTGATTTCAGCCAATTCCTTTGCACTGCGCAGACGGCTCACAAAATCTACATTGCATGGAAAATCCTTCAGACGGGCAGTGAAAGTCTTGTAATGTTGCAGGGCAAGAATAGTTGTAGGTACAAGTACAGCCACCTGTTTGCCGTCCGTAGCCGCCTTGAATGCAGCCCTTATGGCCACTTCCGTCTTTCCGAAGCCTACATCTCCGCATACCAGACGATCCATAGGGCATTCCGCTTCCATATCTCTCTTGACGGCCTGCACGGCCTTTTCCTGATCCGGAGTGTCTTCGTATATGAATGAAGATTCCAGTTCCGTCTGCAGGAAACTGTCGGAGGAAAATGCGAAACCCTTTGAAGCCCTGCGTTTTGCATATAGCTGAATCAGGTCTTTCGCTATGTCCTTGACCTTGGATTTTGCATTTGCCTTGAGGTTCTGCCAGGTCTTCGACCCCAATTTGTAGATTTTCGGCGGTTCACCATCCTTGGACTTGAAGCGCGAAATCTTGTGCAGGGAATGTACTGAAACATAGACAGTATCGTTGTCCTTGTAGATGATTTTCACCACCTCGTGCATACGGTTCTTGTCGTCCCTTATGCGCACCAGCCCTCCGAAAATTCCCACTCCGTAGTCAATATGGACTATGTAGTCCCCCACCGTGAATGAGGTCAGGTCATTGATGGTCAACTGTTCACTGCGTTCAACCGTACGCCGCAGACTTACCCTGTGGAAGCGGTCGAAGATTTCGTGATCGGTGTAGCAGCATATTTTATCGTCATTATCAATGAAACCGTTGTGGATATTCTTTCCTTCGATGAATTCCGGCAAATGGCACTCATTCTGCAAAAGTATGCTCTGAAGCCTCTCCAATTGGGATTTTTTCTCACCAAAGACTAATATGCGGTAACCGTTGTCGGACTTTTCCCTTATATCCGCTGACAGAAGTTCGAAATTCTTGTTGAAGACAGGCTGGGGAGTTATGTTGAATTTCACAGGTTCCACCCCCTGCTCGCCGGTGGGTACTTGCAGAAATACTTTTCGGAAGTCGTCAGTGAGGGAATAGAACTCCTCTTTTGAATACAGTTCGGCAGAGTCCATCCACAAGGTGGTCTTTTCCGGAGGCAGAAGACACAGCACCGGCACCGACGCATCCTCCATAGCCGAGAGGTCCGGATATATTTCCACATCCTCCCGCTTTTCCTTCGACAATTGGGTGCCGCAGTCAAATACACTTATGCCGTCAATCTCATCACCGAAAAAGGTGAATCGGTAGGGATTATTGTCGGAATAGGAGAATATGTCTATTACAGAGCCTCTTACGGCAAACTGTCCCGGTTCCCCCACAAAATCAGTCCTCACGAATCCCATTTCTCCCAGACGGTTGAGAAGTTCATCACGGTCAATACTGTCGCCACACCTGAGCCTAAGCAGATTGCTGTCCGTTGCAAAAGACTTCGCTACAGCACCTTCCGTCAGGGCGAGGGGATAGGTCACAAAGAAAAGCCTGGACTTCCCGTCATAATCCATCAATTTGCCTATTGCGGAAGTCCTCTGCACACTGAGAGAAAACTTGTAACTGCTTCTTTCCATACGGCGGCCAGAGTCGGGGAGAAAGAATACCGTATCTCCATCCACAAGGGAATAGAGGTCCGCTGCACAGTATTCCGCAGACTCCCTATCGGGAAGAATAATGAAATTGATACCTTCCACCCTGGAATTTGCTGCCACAAACCACCTTGCAGACAAATGCAGTCCGGAACAATAGACCTTCCTTTCTTCAGCCAATTTTTCGGATAGTTTTTCCGTTGCTCTTCGACTTATTAACAATTCACCCATTTTACCTGTTGAAAACCTGTTGAAAACCTGTGCAAATCTAATGAAAACTAATTTTGCATAAGAATTTTATTCGTACATATCCGTGATTTTTTCAAACTTCCAAACTTTTCAAAAACTATTTTCCAAGAATTTTTCCATAGCGAAATCAACAGTTTTTAACATTATAATATATTGATATTCCGAAGCTTGTCTATGTTATCAACATTTTCAACAAAGATATATCATCATTAGAATTAAAATTAAATTTATCTTTGTATTCAATATTAATTTTGATGCCGATGGCGACTGATTTCAATCCGCACGACGTGAATGCGGGCAAAGATAAGGAAATAGACGGAATAATAAGACCGCAGGAACTTGAGGATTTCTCCGGACAGGAGAAGATAGTACGGAATCTGAAAATCTTCGTTGCGGCTGCCAAAATGAGAGGGGAGACACTTGATCACGTACTCTTTCACGGACCTCCGGGTTTGGGCAAGACCACACTTGCACATATCATCGCCAATGAACTCGGAGTGAATATGAAGGTGACATCAGGGCCTGTGCTGGACAAACCGGGGGACCTCGCGGGACTTTTGACCTCACTTGAGGAAGGTGACGTGCTTTTCATTGACGAAATACACAGGCTATCGCCTGTGGTGGAAGAGTATCTGTATTCCGCGATGGAAGACTTCGTGATAGACATAATGGTGGACAAGGGTCCTGGAGCCCGTTCCATAAGACTTTCCCTCAATCCTTTCACTTTGGTTGGAGCCACCACCCGCAGCGGACTTCTGACTTCGCCGCTGAGGGCCCGTTTCGGCATCAAATGCGCATTGGAATATTATGATACTTCCACTTTGGAAAAAATCGTATGTCGCAGTGCATCAATACTTAAGGTGGATATAGATGCGGAGGCTGCCCACGAGGTTGCCCTCAGAAGCCGGGGTACTCCACGTATAGCCAATTCGCTTTTGCGCAGGGTAAGGGATTTTGCCCAGGTTGTAGGCAATGGGGTGATTGACCTCAAGATAGCGCGTTACGCCCTGGATGCTCTGAACATAGACAAGAGGGGACTGGATGCCATAGACAACAAGATACTCAAGACCATCATCACGAAGTTCAAGGGCGGACCTGTGGGAGCAAATACCATTGCCACGGCGGTGGGGGAGGACCAGGGTACTCTCGAGGAAGTCTATGAGCCATTCCTCATCAAAGAAGGTTTTATAGTCAGGACACCGAGGGGTAGGGAAGTGACCGAATTGGCCTACAGGCACCTCGGATTGGACAGGGCTGCACCCGACGAAAACCTGCTTTTCGATTAATCTTCTTACATAGCCTATTTTCAGCCTGCAAAATGGTGGAACTTGATGAAAGTTTTATTATTTTTGCAGGCTAATTGTTACGCAATATCTATAAACCTTTATATATAATGGCAAAAGAATTGATTTCAAAGATTCCTGAGGGTCCTTTGGCCGAAAAATGGACAAAGCACAAGTCTCAGATCAAAGTTGTCTCTCCCGGCAACAAGAAAAAATTGGAAATCATTGTCATCGGTACCGGTCTCGGTGGAGCGTCTGCAGCTGCTTCACTCGGCGAACTCGGCTACAATGTAAAAGTCTTCTGTATCAGCGATTCTCCGCGCAGGGCGCACTCAATTGCAGCTCAGGGAGGTATCAATGCAGCCAAGAACTATCAGAACGACAATGACTCAATCTATCGTCTGTTCTACGACACAATCAAGGGAGGTGACTACCGCAGCCGCGAAGCCAATGTCTATCGTCTGGCTGAGGTCAGCAACAACATCATCGACCAGTGTGTCGCACAGGGAGTTCCTTTCGCAAGGGAATATGGCGGACTTCTCGCCAACCGTTCTTTTGGAGGTGCGCAGGTTAGCCGTACCTTCTATGCCCGCGGACAAACCGGACAGCAGCTTCTTCTCGGAGCCTATGCCGCTTTGAACCGCCAGATTGCCGCAGGTACCGTGAAGTCATATCCGCGTCACGAGATGCTGGATGTTGTTCTCATCAATGGTGAGGCTAAGGGTATCATAGCCCGCAATCTCGTTACAGGTGAAATCGAGCGTTTCGGAGCACACGCTGTAGTAATCGCTTCCGGAGGATACGGCAACACCTATTTCCTCTCAACCAATGCAATGAACTCCAATGGTTCAGCAGCTTGGCAGTGCTACAAGAA
Source organism: Rikenellaceae bacterium (assembly GCA_022777205.1). Classification (GTDB taxonomy): domain Bacteria; phylum Bacteroidota; class Bacteroidia; order Bacteroidales; family UBA932; genus Cryptobacteroides. The sequence continues at coordinate 8,381 of JALFGP010000071.1, read as the reverse complement.
GGGCGCTTTCTTCGCAAACCCTTGTTTCGCGCAGATTCACCCTACCTGTATTCCTGTACACGGCGAGCAGCAGTCCAAACTGACTCTTATGTCAGAGTCTCTGCGTAATGACGGCCGTATCTGGGTGCCTAAGAAAAAGGAAGATGTAGAAAAGCTCCGCAAGCACGAAATCAAGCCTTCTGATATTCCGGAAGAGGATAGGGATTACTATCTCGAGCGCCGTTACCCTGCATTCGGAAACCTCGTGCCTCGTGACGTGGCTTCCCGTGCAGCAAAGGAGCGCTGCGATGCCGGTTTCGGTGTGAATGAGACAGGTCTCGCTGTATTCCTCGACTTCAAGACTGCAATCGAGCGTCTGGGCAAGAAGGTGATTTCTGAGCGCTACGGCAACCTCTTCCAGATGTATGAGAAGATTACTGCCACAGACCCTTATAAGGAGCCTATGATGATCTATCCGGCTATCCACTACACTATGGGTGGTCTTTGGGTTGACTACAATCTTCAGACAACTGTTCCGGGTCTGTATGCAATAGGTGAGGCAAACTTCTCCGACCACGGTGGAAACCGCCTCGGAGCATCTGCGCTTATGCAGGGTCTTGCAGACGGTTATTTCATCCTTCCATATACCATCGGCGATTATCTCGCTTCAAAGTTCAAGGAGCCTAAGACAGATATCGGAGCCCCTGAGTTTGACGAGGCTGAAAAGGCTGTAAGAGAGAAGATTGAGCGTCTGCTTTCCATCAAAGGTACCGAAACCGTGGACTCCATCCATAAGAAACTCGGTCACATAATGTGGGAGCACGTCGGTATGGCCCGCAATGAGGCTGGTCTGAAAGAGGGTATCAAGATGATCAGGGACCTCAAGACGGAGTTCTGGAGCAATGTCTATGTGGCAGGAGAGCAGGGAACCTTCAATCAGGAACTCGAAAAAGCTCTTCGCCTTGCGGATTTCCTTGAAATCGGAGAACTTATGGCCATCGACGCCCTTCACCGCAACGAATCCTGCGGAGGACACTTCCGTGAGGAAATGCAGACTGAGGACGGCGAAACCAAGAGGGACGACAAGAACTTTATGTACGTGGCTGCGTGGGAGTACAAGGGAGAAGGCCAGGAGCCTGAACTCCATAAGGAACCTCTCAACTACGAGAATATTCACATCGCAACAAGAAATTATAAGGATTAAGGACTATGGATTTGACTTTGAAAGTATGGCGCCAGAAAAACGCCAAGGAAAAGGGCCATTTCGAGACCTACAAGGTCAAGGGCATATCTCCTGACAGCTCTTTTCTCGAAATGCTTGATATCCTTAATGAGCAGCTTATAACCGAGGGTATGGACCCTGTGGCTGTGGAGAAGGGATGCAAGTCTTCCGGTCCCGTGTCTTTCGATCACGACTGCCGTGAGGGAATATGCGGAGCCTGCTCACTTTACATCAACGGACGTGCTCACGGACCTGACGATGAGGTTACCACCTGCCAGCTCCATATGCGCAAGTTCAAGGATGGTGACACCATCACCATCGAGCCGTGGAGAAGCAAGGGTTTCCCTGTAATCAAGGACCTTGTTGTGGACCGTCAGGCCTTCGACAAGATACTCCAGGCGGGAGGATATGTTTCAGTCCGCACTGGCGGTGTCCCTGATGCCAATGCCATTCCTATCAAGCGTGAAAATGCTGAGGAAAGTATGGACGGAGCAGCTTGTATTGGTTGCGGTGCTTGTGTTGCCACCTGCAAGAACGGTTCTGCAATGCTCTTTGTGGCTGCAAGAGTCAGCTCGCTCGCACTTCTTCCTCAGGGTAAGGTTGAGGCTGCACGCAGGGCTAAGGCTATGGTTGCAAAGATGGACGAACTCGGATTCGGTTCCTGCACCAACACCAGGGCCTGCGAGATGGAATGTCCTAAGCATATCACCGTGGGACATATCGCTCGTCTGAACAGGGAGTACCTCTCTGCAAAATTCAAGGATTAATTCTTGAATATCAATAATTTAGCCGGGAATGACACTTATCATCCCCGGCTTTTTTGTTGATACACTACCACAGGAAATTATCGAAAGGATATCTCCCGGCGTGTATTTCAGCGACCATCTTATATAGGTCAGACCTCATTTTGTCAATACCTATCTTCTGCTTTGCGGAAATGAACACGCAAGGAGTATTTTCCCTTGCTATCCAGGAATGATTATATTCCTCGAGAGTGTAATTTTCAGGCTTCTTCGGTTCAAGAGAGAACTCGTCGTATTCTTCGTGTTTGTAAGCATCTATCTTATTGAAGACTACATATATAGGCTTGTCGGCTGCCCCTATGTCCCTAAGTGTTTCATTTACCACTCTTATCTGGTCTTCGTGACCCGGGTGTGATATGTCCACAACGTGCATAAGAATATCGGCTTCCCTGACCTCATCAAGTGTGCTTTTGAAGGCCTCCACAAGCTGAGTAGGCAGTTTTCTGATAAATCCCACAGTATCACTCAAAAGAAATGGCACATTCTCAATCACGACCTTTCTTACCGTTGTGTCCAAGGTCGCAAAGAGCTTGTTCTCAGCAAAAACGTCTGTTTTGGCCATCAGATTCATCAGTGTGCTCTTCCCGACATTGGTATAGCCCACAAGCGCAATCCTTACCATAGACCCTCTGTTTCCCCTTTGGGAAGCCATTTGTCTGTCAATCTTCTTCAATTGTTCTTTGAGTCTTGCAATCTTGTCCTGAATTATCCTTCGGTCGGTCTCAATCTGAGTCTCTCCAGGGCCTCTCATTCCGATTCCTCCCTTCTGTCTCTCCAGGTGGGTCCACATCCTCGTAAGTCTCGGTAGAAGATATTGATATTGAGCAAGTTCGACCTGTGTTTTTGCATAAGCAGTCTTTGCTCTCTGCGCAAAAATATCCAGAATCAGACTTGTTCTGTCCAATATCTTTATCTGAAGTTCCCTTTCTATATTTCTTATTTGAGTGGCAGACAATTCATCGTCGAATATAGCTACGTCTATTTCATTTGCATCAATATAGGTCTTAATCTCTGCCAATTTACCGCTTCTTATATAACTTCTCGGGTCAGGCTTGTCCACCTTCTGTACAAACCTTCCTCTTTTCTCAACCCCCGCTGTCTCAGCCAGGAATTCGAGTTCATCAAGGTATTCATTTACGGTTGTTTCATCATCGTCCTGACGTATCACACCTATGAATATTGCCTTTTCTACGTATTTTTTAATGATTATAGGCTCTGAATTCAGCATAGTTTAGCAATATGAATATACTTACTTATTCCAATAATAAGGGATAGCCAAAATCACTTCTGGCCATCCCATTTTTGTGTAGTTTGTGCTATTTTTAGTGTGTGTAGTATGTACACGGAGCTATCTCAACTGGAAATATACAGGGAATGTGTATGTAACCGGAACGGCCCTGTCTCTTTGCTTGCCAGGCTTCCATTTCGGAGACATAGACACCACTCTGACTGCTTCCTTGTCAAGAGACGGGTCAACGCCCCTAAGAACTTTGACCTTTGTCACGCTTCCGTCTTTTTCCACTGTGAACTGGAGTGTAACTCGACCCTGAACACCGTTTTCCTTAGCGATTTCAGGATATACGAGCCTCTTGTTCACCCAAGCAGAAAACTGGTTCGCATCACCGCCCATAAATGAAGGTTTTTCCTCCACGAGCTGGAAAGGAATAGCTTCCTCTTCTACGACCTCTTCCTGCACGTTTTCTACATAGTCCATAATTTCAACACCCATATCATCGCTGTCCTCGAGTGAAAGGAAATCGTTGTCAACCTCGATTTCGTCATCCACGATGTCGATCTGGTCTGAAAGGACAGGAATCTTCGGAGCTTCTGGTGGCGGTGGGGGAGTCTCCTGGGTAATCGGGATGATTTCCTCTTCCTGCACTACCTGATTTTCTGCTTCGAGAGTGCTAACCTGAACATCCTTAGAAGTCCAGTTGAATGCAATGTACACTACTGCAAGAGCAACGATGAGACCTATTTCAATGAATATGGCTCTCTTGTTTTCCAGACTTGCTTTTGGTGTCTTTTTTACTTCCATAGCTATGATTTACTTTATTTGTTTCCTTTTGCAGGGCGCTGCCCATAAAGTCGTGTAAAGTTAGAAATAATAATTTTTATAGCAAATTTTTTGTTTATATATAGTAAATTTGCGAACGAATTTTGACAGCCGATCACTCTGTCAGAGCATTTTTTATGATATCATACTATTTTCAAGACGTCGATTTCAAGTTCAGGGAAAAGCGCTGCACCAATCAATGGCTCCGTCTCGCTGCCGAGAGTGAAATCCGCCGAATAGCAGATATATCCATTATCTTCTGTTCGGATCCATATATACTCGACATAAATCAGAAATACCTCGGTCACGATTATTTCACCGACATTATCACCTTTGATTATTGCGAAGGGGACAGCCTTTCAGGTGACCTTTTCATCAGTGTGGATTCTGTCAAGGAGAATTCCATTGAGTACGGTACTGATTTTAAGGATGAACTAAACCGAGTCATTATCCACGGACTGCTCCATTTGATCGGATATGATGACCATACGGTAGAGGAAACCGCAGTTATGAGAATGAAGGAGAATTATTATCTTTCCTTGCGTGAATTATTGTAATTATTTGATTACTAATTAAATAATGCTGAATCTTGAATATGATGTAATAGTAATCGGAGGCGGTCACGCAGGATGCGAGTCTGCTGTTGCATCCGCCCGTTTAGGCTCCCGCACCCTTCTGATTACTATGGATATGAATAAGTTTGCCCAGATGTCCTGTAATCCTGCCGTAGGTGGTATAGCTAAGGGACAGATTGTCCGGGAGATTGACGCTCTCGGAGGATGTATGGGTGTGGTTACAGATGCTTCCACTCTTCAGTTTAGAATGCTGAACCGTTCAAAGGGTCCTGCAATGTGGAGTCCGAGAGCACAATGTGACAAAGAACGATTTTCAAGAATATGGCGCAAAATTCTCGAAACTACTTGTAAATTAGATATTTATCAAGATATTGTGACCGAATTTCTGTTTGAGAATTCAAAAATTGTGGGCTGTCGTACAACCACCGGAGCAATTTTCAAATCTCAAGCAGTTGTTTTAACAGCCGGAACCTTCTTGTCCGGTCGCCTTTTCATAGGTCATAATGATTTTTCAGGCGGAAGGATAGGGGAGTTGTCTTCCTATGGTCTCACGGAACAGTTGAAGTCTATGGGCGTTGTTACCGGAAGGATGAAAACCGGTACTCCTCCGCGTATAGATATTTCTTCCGTTGATGTTAGCACACTTCCTGTCCAAACCGGAGATTCTGACCCGGAGAGATTTTCATATCTACCTATTCTGTCCGCAGCTCAATCAGGTCCCGGTCAAATGCCTTGTTTTATACTTCATACCAATGAAGAGGTACATTCCATACTTAGAGATTCATTTATGGATTCACCTCTTTTCTCCGGCAAAATTACAGGCATAGGTCCTCGCTATTGTCCGAGTATAGAAGATAAGCTCCGTACCTTTGCAGACAAGACAGAGCATCAGCTGTTTCTCGAACCAGAGGGGAGATATACCAATGAGTATTACCTTCAGGGATTTTCCTCATCACTGCCATTGGAAACTCAACTCAATGCCCTGCACCATATCAAAGGTTTGGAGAATGTCAAGATTTTCAGACCTGCCTATGCAGTCGAGTATGATTATTTTGACCCTACCCAGTTGTCTGCTTCCTTAGAGTTGAAAAATATCCCGGGTTTATTCCTCGCTGGCCAGGTTAACGGCACAACAGGTTATGAGGAGGCTGCTGCACAAGGTTTGATTGCCGGTATAAATGCTCATTTGAAGGTTGCCGGAAAAGAGCCGTTTATACTCAAAAGAGATCAGGCTTATATAGGTGTCCTCATTGATGACCTTATTACAAAAGGTGTGGATGAACCGTATCGTATGTTTACTTCACGAGCAGAATATCGAATTCTTTTGCGTCAGGATAATGCTGATTTCAGACTCACCCCGCTCGCTTATGAACTTGGTTTAGCTGATAAGCAAAGATATGATTTTACAATGCGCAAGTATGAATCAGTTCAGAAAGTTATTGATTTCTGTTCTACTGTTTCATTGAAGCCCGAAATAGTGAATTCTTATCTTATCCAGAAGAATTCAGCAGAGATTCCTCATAAGAAAACCATTTCTGACCTTGTATCTCGTCCTGATGTTTTTGTTTCCGATTTATTCGAAATTGTTCCACGTGGAACTTTTGATAAGTATGAGATGGATAATGTTCTTCGGTTTGATTCAGAAAATGCTTTTGAAGGTTCCGCATTTTTTGAATCTATGAGGAATTTGAAGAATTTCGATGGACTTGCTCCTGATGTTGAGGATAGGGGAGGAGTGCTGGATGAACAGACAAGAAAATCTGTTTTGAGCGTTTCTGATATTCTGATTAAATACAAGGGATATATTGACAGGGAAAAACAGCAGGCTGACAAACTTCACCGTCTGGAGAATCTCATCATTCCTGAGGATTTTGATTTTGACCGCGTGCAGAGCCTCTCAATTGAATGTCGTCAGAAACTTAAGAAATATGCTCCGCGGACCATTGCTCAGGCTTCACGTATTTCCGGGGTTTCCCCGTCTGATATTTCTGTCTTGCTTGTCTATTTCGGACGGTGATAGCTTTTGTCGGGCAGTCCACTCACTTATCGCAGTTTGCTCAGAGTCGTTTCAGACCTAATTTAATCAATTGTTCCAGATTGGCATCCGGTGTTTCCTTAAGTACTGCAGCAAGGGCTTTTGTAACATTGGGTTTTGTAAATCCAAGCATAACGAGTGCAGTGGTTGCTTCTTCCAAATTCGGATTTGCTCCGGATGTCTGGAAAATGGTGTTCTGACTGCTGCCTTCACCTTTTGAAATTTTATCCTTGAGTTCAAGTATGAGTCTCTGGGCGGATTTGAGTCCGATTCCCTTGATGCTCTTGATTTTATTGATGTCTTCGGATAGAATTGCATTCCTCAATTCATCAGAACTCAAGGATGACAACATCATTCTGGCAGTTGCTGCACCTATGCCTGAAACTCCTATCAGAAGACGGAACAATTCCCTTTCATCCTTTCCCGCAAACCCGAAATACTGCTCGTCGTCTTCCCTCAGATAGTGATGGATATAGATTTTGGCATCACGGCTTTGCTTGAGTTTGTCGTAGGTCTGGAGGGAAATCAGGATTTTATAGCCTATTCCGTTACACTCCAATGTCATTTCTGTCGGATTCAATTCCGTAATCTCGCCTTTGATGTAGTCAATCATATCGTTCCAGTTCTGAAATATTCACAAATTAATCATTTTGGAGACTTGAATTAATCAGCCGCAGGCGCAAAATTAAAACAAATTATCCCAAGATAGAATACTATTTTGTAATTTTGCGGTTCAAATTATTAAAACGATTATGACTGTACAGGATATAAGAAAATATTTTCCAGCCCTTTCCAGGACAGTTTACGGTAAGCCGCTTGTCTATTTTGACAATGCCGCCACATCCCAGAGGCTGGATTCTGTATTGAAAATGCAGGATGAATGGGCACGGACAGCCAATTCAAACATACACCGTGCTGTCCATCATCTTGCTGATCAGGCCACGGAACACTATGAGACCGCCAGAGAGGCTGTAAGGGAATTCATAGGGGCTGAATCAACCTCAGAAATCATCTTCACTTCAGGCACCACTGCTTCCATTAACCTGGTTGCATATTCCTTCTGCGAGGCATTTGTCGGAGAAGGGGACAATGTGATAGTATCTGCTGCAGAGCATCATTCCAATCTTGTACCTTGGCAGCAGCATTGTCTTCGCAAATCAGCCCAATTGAGGTTTATACCAGTCCTGGATGATGGAAGACTTGACATTCAGGCTCTGGAAAGGCTGATTGATGACCGTACGAAGATATTGGCTGTAACCCAGGTTTCCAATGTGCTCGGAATTATGAATCCTGTTGATGAAATTGTTCGCATCTGCCATTCAAAAGGGGTCCCGGTACTCGTCGATGGGGCTCAGGGTATAGTGCACTGCGGAATCGATGTTCGGAAGACTGATTGCGATTTCTATGCTTTTTCCGGTCATAAGATGTATGCCGCAACCGGCACCGGAGTGCTCTATGGCAAGAATGAATATCTCGAGAAAATGCCTCCTTTCCTCTTCGGTGGAGAAATGGTGGGAAATGTAAGTTTAGAGCAGACGACTTTTGCTCCCTTGCCTATGAAGTTTGAGGCCGGCACCCAGAATTTCATAGGGCAAACCAGTTTCATTCAGGCCATAGAATTTATGCGTTCTTTGGATGACCAGGAACTTGCCTCTGAATGCAGGGCTGTGGAACAGGCTATGAGGAACATACTTACACAAAATCCAAGGAT
>JALFGP010000015.1 GCA_022777205.1 Rikenellaceae bacterium | reverse complement strand
CCGTCGTCCCAAGTTCAAATTCCCCGAGGAACAGATAGCGTTCGCTGTAGAAGCTCTTCTTGAAGCCGGAATTGATTCCATTAGAGTTAAGACTGATGATGAGGTCCTCGATCCGAAGGATGTAGTATTCTACGAGGTTGCCATGTCCAGAGACGATTCCTACCTCGTCACCGGAAACATCAAGCACTTCCCTGCCGTCAAGAGGGTTGTCACTCCGAACGAGTTGCTTGACATCCTCAAAGCCCTTGATGACGAATAAAGAAATAGCACGATTCAGATTATGGCGTTCTCCGCATTTTGCGAGGAACGCCTTTTCCGTGGACAAATTGTCCACCACTTGCATTCAACAGGTTCAAAACGCAAAAGTATTGTCACCCGGATGTATCCTGTGCTTCCTGCCGTTTACTGAAAGTGTATAGGCCCGGTTTGATTTCACGCTCACAGTTCCATTTTCATAAACTATATCTGTGATCACTTCCCCGAAACGCAAATTGCAGATTCCGTGACGGCAGTCGTGATGCATATTCCATTTAATCTCATTCTTCTGTGCATCCACTTCATAAAAGCCAAGGACATTCTCTATGAACAGCGATATCGGCCCAAGGGCAGACCAACCGCAAAAGTCAGGACGAACCCTCTGTCCGTGATTGCTGCTCGGCGCAGGTGCAACCGGAGAATAGCACTCCCAGATGGTGTGCGGCTCATATTCCCTGTATGTTTCCAGCATATACCTCAACACCGACTCGGCAGTGGAGGATGCCTCTTCGAGCAAATCGTAACTCTGCAAAGACTTGATTGCCATATAGGCAGTCGGAAGCCACATCGCACCCTTCCAGTAATTGCCGTCACGGCTGTCAAAGTCACTATCGTCACGGGACACAGTCACCCAGGGGACCTTTCCTCCCAGTTTGTTGTCCTGCAAGGCGAAATCCGCCATCATCCTCACCTGCTGCCTGGTCGGGATACCCGCCAGCACAGGCCAGAAAGAGGCCGGAGTCAGTATCTTGGTCAGAGAACCGTCCACCCTCAGGATGTCATAATAACAATTATCTTCCCTGTCCCAATATAACTTGTTGATTTTCTTCTTCAGAGTCTCATATATGCCCCGGAACTTGCGCTCTGTTTCCCTGTCCCCCACTTCTTTTGCAAGTCTGGAAATATAGAGGGCCGACAAGGCTTGCTGGGATATGGCATCCACCCACAGGATTTCACCCTTGCGAGTACGAGGGGTATTGTCCATTCCACTTGAGATTCCATTCCAGAGGTAACCGTCACCGACATATTTCAATGCCATAGGATGATGCTCGAAACTGAACTTCATTTCCGGGTTCAATTCATTGAACAAGTCGAAATATCGCTGCAGAAACCTTTTGTCCAGAAGGAGTTCCCTCAGATGAGCTTTGTCATTCGTGAATTTGTAGTACTCCGACTCCACCCAGGCAAAGAAGGGAGGATTGTCCGGATGTTGGATTCTCAAGGATGAACTCCCCTCCTCCAGCATCGTGTAATAGAAATTGTCCAAAGTCTCAATGCCCGGATAAAGGTCAGGAGCATATTTGCAGAACAAGACCATAAACTCCGAGTCCCAAATCCAAATCGTGTCATCCCAAAGGCCTTCGTCCATATACAGGGGCTGCACAAGGCCATCCTGATATTTGACATGGTCGTATGCGAGTTCCCAGGCCTTCCAATACAGATCCACATAACCGGGTTCGGCTTCAAACACAGGCGCTGGAATCATTGTGGTATCATAGGGCTGCCGACCCCCTGCAGACGGTCTGGCAACCATTAATGATGTCTGCAAAGCAGCAAGCAAGAATAGCACTGGTTTCGTCATAACTCAAATTTCGCAAGTGAAAAATAATTGAAATAAAAAAAAGGCTAAGGTGTTTGATAATTCATTGATTAATTGATTCAATCTGCAACTTTCCACTCCTCGATGCCCCTGAATCTTGTGGAAAAGCTGATGCCTATTTTGAACACTTTGCGGGAATCGTCAGCATAACGACGGTCATAAGCCTTCTCCACGATTTGCGACAAGGCTGCATCTGCAGATTCATCCTTTTTGATTTCAATTATATAGACGTAATCCGGGGTTTCGATGCTGATATCGGACCTTCCGGATGATGAAGCGTCTTCAGTTCTCACGGTAAAATATTCCCCAAGAAGCTGCAGGATGATGCTCATGGCATATTGGAAATCTTTCTCCACATCTGCCTGAATCTGGTAGTTCTGCCTTGCGAAGAATGCCTCCATACGTTTCATAAAGTCATCCGGGCGGCCTGTCCTGAGGTCAACGCCCATCTGCCTGATAAGGAGATTTCCAGTCCCCTTTTGCGCAGTGGTATAATAGTTCAGCAAATAGGTCAGGAAACCGTGCTTGACTTCAATGTTCGGGAATCCGAGAGTATAGATACCTGAAAGGTCGTCATAGCCGGTGATGGTAAGATAACCGCTCTGATACAGAAGCGGAATCGGATTGAGGAATACGGTGTCGATGTCCGTCAGGAGAGTGGAGTCGGCTTGCTCGTGAGAGAGCCTGGTGACATCGTAGCCGGTATTCTGCATAACCTCGGCAAGGAAAGACGGAGTGCCTGTCTCAAACCAATATTCACTGAATTCCATTTTCTGGAAAGTATTCAGAAGGCTGAAAGGGTTGTAGATTCCGGGAACCCTTCTATGGAAGTGGTAACCGTCATACATCCGGGCAAGTTTGCGGTAACATTCATCCTTGGCACATCCGTTTGCTGCCGCCAACTGCTCCACACTCGTGTCGAAATAGGATTTTAGTTCCGCCTCAGAAATGCCGCAAATGTCGTAATAACGGGCATCCATCGAAATATCATTCAGATTGTTAAGTCCGCTGAACACGCTGACCTTGCCGATTTTTGTCACTCCGGTCAGGAATCCGAAACGGATGAACTCATCTTCTGCTTTCAGCACACTGTAAAACCCCTGCAAATCCTTGCGGAATGTGGACACCAGCTCATCATTGCCGATATTGTCCACAATAGGCTTGTCATATTCGTCAATCAGGATGACAACCTGCCTTCCGGTGCATCGGTACGCAGCCTCGATTATGGTTTGAAAACGCAGGTCCATTGACGGATAGCGTTGCTTTATGCCATATTGAGCCTCAAATGCGCCCAGATGCTTGTCCAGCATGCTGTATAGGTCTTCAATTGAGGAGTACTTCTTTCCAGTGAAATCTATCCTCAACACAGGACATTCATTCCATTCCTTCTCCAACTTCTCTATAGACAGACCTTTGAACAGTTCCTTCTTCCCCTCAAAAAAAGCCTGCATAGTGGATATGAGCAGACTTTTGCCGAACCTTCTCGGACGGCTCAGGAAATAGTATTTGCCATTACTGTAGAGGCTGTGAAGCAGATGAGTCTTATCCACATAAACATAGCCTCCCTGACGTAAATCACTGAAATTCTGAATACCAATCGGGTACAACATATAGCCTGTTCATTTTTGACAAAGATAAGAACTTAATCTGAAAGATGCTATTTTAATTTTCTGCATTTTGTCTTAAATTTGCAGGTTTGATTGAAATGAAATTTTCAGGCGATGGGAAGTCAGAAGGAAAAAATCAGGGAATTGGTGCAGAGACGGGAGACGGCTCGGCAGGGCGGAGGGGCTCAAAGGATTGAAGCTCAGCACGCCAAGGGCAAACTTACCGCGAGAGAGAGACTGTCCCTGCTGCTGGATGAAGGCAGTTTCGAAGAATATGATATGTTCATACGCCACCGTTGCCACAATCTCGGAATGGACAAGAGCCATTATGACGGGGACGGTGTGGTGACAGGTCAGGGTACCATAGACGGACGCCCGGTGTATGTCTTCGCCCAGGATTTCACGGTAAACGGAGGTTCCCTCTCGGAGACAATGGCACAGAAAATCTGCAAGGTTATGGATATGGCTGTGCGCAACGGAGCGCCTTTCATCGGCCTCAACGACTCAGGTGGAGCCCGAATCCAGGAAGGGGCCTGTGCCTTGGCAGGTTTTGGGGAAATCTTTGAAAGGAACATACTTGCCTCCGGTGTAATCCCTCAGATATCAGGCATTTTCGGTCCTTGCGCCGGAGGTGCGGTCTATTCCCCTGCCCTGACCGACTTCAACATTATGGTCAGAGGCACCTCCTGTATGTTCCTTACGGGTCCTACAGTGGTCAAGAGCGTGACCGGAGAGAATGTCACCCAGGAGCAGCTCGGAGGAGCAGACGTACATTCCCGCAAAAGCGGAGTCGCCCATTTTGCCGCAGACGATGATCCCCAGGGCCTGAGTCTGATACGCAAGCTCATAAGTTTTCTCCCTTCCAACAACAGGGAATCCGCTCCGGAAAGGCCGACCTCAGACCCTTACAACCGGGTGGACTACAGCCTTAATGAAATAATCCCCGACAGCCTCAACAAAGCCTATGATATGCACCAGGTTATCAACACCATCG